>JBBRJW010000381.1:0-4273 GCA_038218705.1 Chthonomonadales bacterium
CAATGCGCATTCCGTGCTTGTCGCTGAAGTCGTTGATATCCGTGATACCCTCGACCTTCTTGTGCCGCACGAGCTCGGCCATATGCTGGATCAGTCTGGCCTTGTTAACCTGATAGGGAAGTTCGGTGACGACAATGCAGTTCTTGCCATTGTCCATCGGCTCAATCTGGAGCAGTGCCTGCATCACCACGCGGCCGCGACCGGTGCGATAAGCCTCCTTGGCGCCTCGGGTGCCCAGAATGAGCGCTGCGGTCGGGAAGTCGGGTCCCGGCACAAACTTTATCAGGTCCTCCACCGTTGCATCCGGGTGGTCCAGCAGGTAGACAAGCGCATCCGTAATCTCGCGCAGGTTGTGCGGCGGTACGCTGGTAGACATTCCAACAGCGATTCCCTCGCCGCCGTTACAGATGAAGTTCGGGAACTTCCCGGGGAGCACACGCGGCTCGCGGCGCGACTGGTCGTAGTTCGGCATCCAGTCGACCGTATCGCGATCGATGTCCTCCATCATCTCCATTGCAAGCGGCGTCAGGCGGCACTCGGTGTACCGCATGGCGGCCGGTGGATCGCCATCTACGCTGCCGAAGTTGCCCTGCGGGTCCACCAGGGGATAACGGAGGCTGAAATCCTGAGCCATGCGAACGAGAGTGCCGTAGATGGCGGCGTCGCCGTGCGGATGGAAGTTACCCATCACCTCGCCAACCACTTTGGCCGATTTCACGCGTGAGGAGCCCGGGCCGACTCCCAGCTCGCGCATTCCGTGCATAATCCGCCGCTGAACCGGCTTGAAGCCATCCCGGATATCGGGAAGGGCACGGGAGATGAGGGTGGAGACCGCGTAACCGAGATAGGAGCGCCGAAGCTCCTGTTCAATGTCAATCAGCATCAGCCCGCCGGGGGGCGAACCGACCTCAACAGGCCCATCGGGGAGGTTGTCGTCACTCAAAGGTTTCTCCTGAGCGCAAAACGCGCGCGGTTGGGGCTTGCGGCAGAGGGCAAAAACACCACATTGATCAATGCTAAATTATACCATTTACGTACAGCTTTGTCAACCAGTAACACGCGTTCGCATCCGTTGACGACCCCACAGCAAGGAGCGCGGTCCGTCTCCAGCAAGATTCGCGCACCACGCTAGGATGCGGGCTTTTTCGACAGCAAAACTGAACTTCCGGAACGGGTCTGCGTCTCACACTTATGAGAGGTCATCGGGAGCGCGCGATGCACTCACCGGAATTGCCGGCGGCTCGAGCCGCAATCCTCCGAGCCCAATCCACATACGCGCCGAAAGTGCGCGAAGAGACAGAGGGAGATACGCCATGAATTTGCTGAAACGAATTGCTATCGGAATCGGGTTTGCTTCCCTGCTGGCCGCCCCGCTCATGCTGCCTACTCACGCAGCGGCAGCGCCTAAAGCGCCGAAAGCTGCGGCGGCCGGCGCACGCGGCGCAAGCTTCGCCGCCCTTCCGGTGAGCGCCATCAATTCGATCACTACGCTTAAGGACGATCAGACCGCCAAGATCAAGGAGATCCAGGAGAAGCTGCTCGCCGATCGCAAGGCTGAGCCGGACAAGACCAAGTATCCTGAACTGAACAAGAAAGCGGGCGAAGATATCCTCGCTGTCCTTACGGAGCAGCAGATCAGCGACCTGAAGGCTGCAGCGCCTATGCTGAACGCCCTGCGCCAGTCGCGCGCCATCCCGCTCATCGTGCTGGGCGATCTGAAGCTCACTGCAGATCAGAAGAAGCAGATCGCGGACGCGGCCACCGACATGCAGGCGAAGGTCAAGGCGCTTCCAAAAGAGGAGCGCAAGACCAAGATGCCGGAGCTCAGCGCCGACTTCAAGACCAAGGTCCAGGCGCTCCTGACAGCGGAGCAGAAGGCCACCATCGAGAAGGCGCCGAAGCCAGGCCGCAGGAAGGCCGCTAAGGCGGTCTGAGTGCATGGAATCCGCGCCGCTCAGTGAGCCGCGCAATCGATAGAGGGGCCGGGCTGCCGCCGCAGTCCGGCCCCTCTATCGTCCTCCATCGCGCCCCGCTGCAGTGGAAACGGCTATCCTGCAGGAATGGCCATCACGCCCCGCGAATAGCGCTACAGCAGACAGATGCCGGGCTCGCGTGGCGCGCCCCGGTTACCGGAACGCATGGGAGGGTCGTTGGCGCAAGCGAGCAAGCCGGAACCAGCAGAGAGCACTCCCCCCGGGGCGGGCGAGCCGCAGCTCGTAAGCGCCATGCGGCCTCGCGCGCTCGTCGTCGGGCTGCTCTGCGTCGCGATCACCTGTGTGGTCGTCTGCTATGCGGAGCTGGTTGTCGGCAAAATTCAGATCGGTTTCCTTCAGCTCCCACCGGTCGTTGTGGGCATGCTGGTGCTTCTCCTCGCGACTCAAGCGCTCCTGCATCGTCTCTCACCGCGCTTTCGCCTCCTTCCGCATGAGCTCTTCACCGTCTATGTGATGATGCTCCTCGCCTCGATGGTCTCCTCGCGCGGTCTGCTCCAGAAGCTGATTCCTCTCCTCATCGTGCCGAACTACTATCCGGACGTTACAAACGGCTGGCAGTCGAAATTCTTCGCCTATATACCGCGGTGGGCGGTGCCCTGGCATCCTACCGGCGATCCGAAGCAGTTCGTGGCAAAAGCATTTTACGAGGCGCTCCGCCCGGGCGAGAAGCTTCCTTGGCAGGCATGGATCGTGCCTATGGCCGCCTGGGGCGTTTTCGTGGCGCTCATGTTTATCTCATTCCTCTGCCTCGCGACCATCCTTCGCAAGCAGTGGGTGGACAACGAGAAGCTCTCATTCCCCCTTGTGCAGCTTCCCCTCGAGATGATTCGCGGCGAGGCCGTGACCGGGGCGCCGGGAAGCGTCACAACTGGACGCGCCGGCTTTCTGCGCGACAACCTCACCTGGTTCGGCTTCGCTCTGGCCGCTGGAGTCTTCGGGCTGAAGGGGCTCCACCAGTACTATCCGTCGTTTCCGGACATCACTACCGACATCAACCTGAACGAGTTCTTTACGCAGCCGCCCTACAACCAGATGGGCTTTTTCCACATGTACTTCTCGTTCGCGGCGATCGGATTCTTCTACCTGCTGCCCACTGATTTGCTCTTCTCGCTCTGGTTCTTCTTCCTCTTTACGAAGCTGGAGGAAGTGGGGGCCGCCGGGATGGGCTACGAGCCAGAAGTGATGCCAATGTATGGCTGCAAGCTCTTCGTCGGCTACCAGATCATAGGCTGCTACGTGGTTCTCGTGGGATATATGATCTACTCCGCGAGACCGCACCTGCGAAACGTCTGGCGTGCCGCCACGCGGCGCCGGGGGCCCGGCCCTGCAGAGGACGACAACGAGGTTCTCTCGTACCGGACAGCATTCTGGGGACTTGTGGGGTCGATTCTGCTCGCGGCCGGGTGGATGATGCTGCTCGGGATGACCTACTGGCTCGCGCTGTTCGAGCTCATCGTGCTGCTATTCGGGGTGGCCCTTATGATGGCCCGATCGGTCTGCGAATCGGGCATGCTGATGACCGAGACTTCGTTTCGCCCCATTGATATCTACCGGATGATGGGTGACCCGAGAAACCTGGGAAACGCGAACCTGACGGCGCTGGCATTTATGGACGGCCTCTGGATGCGCGACCAGCGAGGGCTGCTGCTCACCGGGTTTCTCGATTCCATGAAATTTGCGGATGGGGTGCGCGTGAAACGCCGCTCCCTGGTGGGAGTTTTTGCCGTGGCGCTTGTGGCCGCGATCGGCATTTCGGGGTATCTACACATCTCACTTCCCTATCGGCTGGGCGCAGTGCAGATGTACGGTTATGTGTATCAGGGAAACCCGGTGTGGGCTTTCAATAACGCAGCCACGGTACTCAACCGGTCGCAGCCGCCGCTGCCCTTCCTCGCATCGATTAACTTCGCCATCGGCGCATCGGCCACAATGCTGATGGCAGCACTCCGTACTCGCCTGATGTGGTTCCCGCTCCATCCTCTTGGCTATGCGCTCTCGGGAACCTGGACCATGATGGTCTTCTGGTTCCCGTGCATGGTCGCCTGGTTCCTCAAGGTGATCATGCTCCGTTACGGCGGCATGAAGCTCTACGCCCGGGCGCGCCCTTTCTTCCTCGGGATGGTGCTCGGAGAGTTCACAACGGCGGTGCTCTTCACTCTGCCTGCGCTCTTCAACCGCTATACGCCCACACCCAACTTCCCCTGGCCGTAGAGGTCGCTGTCCGTTAAGCCTGCGCCCTGTCGCCTTGCTCCAGATATCGGAGCGCGGTTGCGGTAAAG
>JBBRJW010000382.1:0-4272 GCA_038218705.1 Chthonomonadales bacterium
CTGCTCTCGCTCAGTACAATGTGCTCTGGGCCGGCCGCGCGCCCATCTTGCAGCGCCAGATCGCGGCGCTTCGCCAGAAGCGGCTCGTCAGCCCCACCCAGCCCCTCGGGCTGGTAGATGTGGCAATGGTGAGGAGCAATGGGTCGCTCGCAACCCCTCGCCCTACCCGCGCCGCGACCGCCAACGATCTTGTTTTCGACTTTCCGCTGACGGGTACAGGCGCGTGGAACGCCAGCCAGGCCGCCGAGCTCTCAAACCTCGCCAACAACATCCTCAAGCCGCAGCTCGTGCAGGTTTACGGCGCGCCGCTCTGGAACGGCCACGTTACGGTGCTCAACCTGGATCCGCGCTTCGGCAAAACCGACTCCATTATCGGCGCACTGATGGTGATCAATGGGGCATCCATCGAAGTCGATTTCCCCTACTTCACGACCGCTCAGGATCGATTCCTGCAGATGTGCCAGGTGATGGCGCAGGCGTTCCATGGCCCGTATCGTCTCGCGTACGACGCCTGGGAGCAGGGAATGGCCCGCGCCGCCACCATTGTGGTCGCGCAGGCGGTGCAGCAGACGACCGACGGCCAGCCGATCGAGCCGGCCGGCACCTACTTCTATTCGCCCTATTACGACCTCGTGAATCAGCCAGCGCTCAGCAACCCGATCTTCTCGCCACAGCCGAAGGCCGACGAGCCGCTCAACACCACGTCACTGGCTGGAATGGTCGTCCCGCGCCTGCAGGCCTCGGCAACCGTCTGGCTCAAGTGCTACATCGAGAACCCGAACTTCTTCCGGACATTCAACGCGGCACTCCAGGCGGCGGTAGCCGGTAACTCCAACGTTGTAAACGACGTGAGCCAGCTTCGGCTGATGGCGCGCGGGGCCCTGCCCATCGTTAATGGAGTACCGAGCGTCGAGAATCAGCCGTTTGACACATGGTTCGAGCAGCAGTACATCCTCGATACCTCGATCACGCCAGGCCCGAAGCTCTTCGCATTCCCGCTGCCAACATTCCCGGCGAGCGCAACCAGCGGAGACTCTGGCGCAAGCATCTATCTCATCTACTACCAGACATCCCCTACCGGCGGCGAGACAGACCTGGACGGCGTCGCCTATCCCATCTACTACGACTACACGTTTCAGAACCGACTCTCGCTCGGCTTCGCCTCCGACCCGATCCCAATTACCGGCGGGTTCGGCTCCGTTGCGCCCTACTTCCAGAACATCGGCGGCACTCCCAAGGACGCCATGCGGATCGCAATGGATTTCCCGGTAAATCGGGAGAATGCACGCGTCTATTTCCCGACGGGGCAGACCGGAACGGTCGATGCGCCTAACGACTACTCGGGAGTAGTCGTCGGCGCAGACACGGGCTCCCTTACGATCTCGTTTAATGGCAACGTCACCAGCACAAGCGTGGTACAGGGCGAGTTCGGTGGCACAGGCGCGCCTGCCAATACCTTCAGCAAGGATGTTTTCAGCTTCATCTCGGGAACCGGGCCGACGCTCACGTTCCAGCGCAATGTCTACCATCGTCGCATCACGAGCAGCCTGCCCGAGGTCGCCCCGATCTTCAAGTTCGTCACTCCTGGCCCCACGGATACGCTGACGCACAGCTTCCCGGCCGGCCCCCAGATGATCTCGCTTCCCATCCAGCCGCTCTCCGGCGACCTGGCCAGAGCGCTCGGCCTCAACCCGGCCACGCTGCTCCTGGCGCAGTACCGCGAGGATCTCTCTACCTCGGTTAGCCCGGACAAGTACAATCGTTACCCCACCCTTCCGCGCTATCTGCCGGGAGCTGGTCTCTGGGCATCCTTCAACGGCGCTGCCAACGTGACCATTACGGGAGAGCGCACGGACGTTCAGAAGGATATCGCCGTTCCGCTGCTCTATGGGTGGAATCAGATCGGCTCACCATACAACACCAGCCTGAATGTGACCACCGCGGACCTCTCCGTTTCCTATCTGGGGGGCGACCCGGTTGCACTCTCCGACGCGATCGCACAGGGTTGGGTCGCCACCGGTATCTCCGCCTACTCGCCGAACGTGCGCGATTACGTCGACATTCTCAGCCCGGCCGATCCCACGATCACCAAAAACACCATGCTCCCGTGGGTGGGCTACTGGATCCGGGTCACGGTGACAGAAGGGGTGACGCTGATCTTTAGCAACCCGAACAACCGCTCGGCCCGCGCCGCGCGGCTGCTGCAGCGCACCCGGGCGGTGGGCTCTCCGCAAACCGCTGGCTGGCGCGTTCCGCTGATGGTTCGCACCGGCGACGGGCTGGTAAATGGCGCAACGTTCGGGCAAGCGCCAGCCGGAGCAAACGGGTTCGTCTCCTCCCTCGACACGCCCGCGCCGCCCCCGTTCACCCGGGCTGCCGGTCTCGCGGTCCGCTTCCCGCACCCCGACTGGTCTGGCGGCGCGTATGCTGGCGAGTTCCTGACGGACATCCGCTCCAGCGGGACCCGCGCCCAGTGGGATGCGATCGTACGGGTGCCGGAACCCGGCAAGGACTACACCCTTCTCTGGGCAAATACCGCAACGCTGCCGCGCGGCATGCGCCTGACACTGGTTGATGGCGTCACGGGAACGCGCGTCGTCATGGGCTCGAGTCCATCCTACTCGTTCCGGACCGGGCAGAGCGAAACCGAGCGGCGCTTCGCGATCATCTCGGAGCCTCGCAGCATGGGCCGACTTATGATCCACAACGTGACCGCAGACCGGCCAATGCTCTCGCCCGGACGAGCGGCCTCGAGCATCACCATTCACTACGAGCTGACAACCGACGCCCAGACTGAGGCCACCATCCGAATGAGCGGCCGAATCGTTCGCCGGCTCTACGCTCCCGGGCGAGCTGCCGGGGCGAGAGTAAATCAGCTGGTATGGGACACCCGGGACGACCAGAACCGGCCTCTTCCGGCGGGGGTCTACCAGCTCGATATCTCGGCGCAGACACCCGAGGGCGAGCGAGCACACTCCGTTACGCCGCTCCTGATTGCGCGCTAGGGCAGCCGGTAACAGATAGAGGGAAACCATGATAAACCATGAAATGATCTCGCGACGAGGGGCACTCGCCCTGCTTGCTGCGCTGGCCGCCGGGGCGCTGGCCGGCTGTGGTGGAGGGGGCGGCGGGGGCGGAGGCGTCACCGGTAGCCCGGTAACGGTTACGGGCACCGTGCTGAGCGTGGAGACGGGCCTCCCTCCGAGCCCTGGTGCGACGGTGAGCATCGGCGGCCAATCGACGACCACGGGCTTCGATGGGAAGTTCACCCTGGTCACTTCGTCAAGCTCGACGACCGGAACAGTAACCGACACGGCAGCCGGGGCACAGCCGCTTACAGTAGCGCTGAGCCTCTCCACCACGCAGGCCAACGACCTGGGCAGCCTCTACCTCTCCAGCACCGGCTATACGGCCTCCATATCGGGCCGCGTGGTGACGCTGGTGGGGGGGGTGAAGCAGCCGGTTGGAGGCGCGCGCGTCACGGTTGCAAATGCCTCTGCACTCTCCAACACGGATGGCACATTTACGCTGGCAGGCCTGCCTGCCGGCCTCGGCGCAACCGCTGGATTCTACGGCAAAGTAGTGGCAGCCGGCTTCGACACCAAGGCGATTACGGCGGACGTTATCGGGTTTGCCCTCGTCGCAGGCGCGAATAGGATCGGCGATGCGATTGGCGACCTCATCATCGCCCGGCCGACCGGCTCGATCCCGAGCGGTCCCTTCACGATCCAGGGGCTTACCACGGTTAAGGGCGTGGCGACATCGAACGTCACCATCACGCTCTACTCGGGTGCAACGAATCTCGGCACAACGCAAACCGATAGCACGGGTTCGTACTCGTTCTGGGTGGTTCCAGGCGCGTACACCATCCAGGCTACCTTTAGCGGCGCGACCGTCCAGCAGACCGCGAATCTCGTATCGGCGGACCAGCCGATCATCGTTCCAACCATTAACCTGGTACCTACTCCCTGATGCGCCGATGAGGATCCCTCACGGCGGGAGGGCTCGCCAGTCGCGCCCTCCCTTCCCCCCCAAATTTTTCTGGGGGGGGCAAGGGGGGCGCAAATCAGCAGAGTTTCGCAGCACGCGCGCCGAACCGTGCCCTTTCGCCTGACGCCGACGCATGCGCCGACGGAGGGGCAGGGCATCCGCAGGAGGATAGCGCGCCCGGCATCGCGAATGGAGAGGCATCGAGAGCTATCCCTCCACGCGACCCCGAGGACCATCATGATATCCCGCCACCCACTCGTTTCGGTGCTTGCTCTGCTCGCT
>JBBRJW010000383.1:0-4269 GCA_038218705.1 Chthonomonadales bacterium
GTACTCACACTTTGGGCAGACGTTGAGATTCTTCTCAACATCGCGCGCAAACGAGATCTCCGAGCACCGGGGGCATTTCGACCAGAGGCCGTCCGGTACCACGTTCTGTGCGCTTCCGTTGCGGCTCTGCCGCCGGAACCAACTGCCACGCGCCATAGAATTGTCCTTTTTGTCGCCTCGCAGGACGCTGCCGAGAAGACGGCCGCCGACCCCGAAGGGACACGCGGGCCCGGTGCGCTTAGTGCACCGGGCCGGCGCCAGGATGCGAGGGAGCCAACGTTTGAAGCGAGAATAAGGGTGGTTCGTAAGGTAAACTAAGCGACATAACCCTTCACGACCAGGAATCCCCACTATGAGCTTGCCTGATTGGCGCAAAGAGATCGATCAGATCGACGACGAGATCGTTCAGCTTCTAAACCGACGGGCAGAACTCGCTCAACGAATAGGTCACGCCAAGTCGAGCGCCCATTCGCATCATTTTACCCCTGAACGCGAAGTTAACGTGTTTAAGCGCGTGCTTTCCATGAATCAAGGGCCGCTCGAGTCGACCGCCATACGGGCCATCTACCGCGAAGTCATCTCTGCCTGTCTGGCGCTCGAGAAGCCGCTCGGGGTGGCTTTTATGGGCCCGGAAGGCACCTTTAGCCATCTCGCGGCCGTGTCCCGCTTCGGCAATTCGGCTGAGCTCATCGCGACTGAGACGATCTCCGATGTCTTCACCGCCGTGGAGCAGAACAAGGCCGACTACGGGATCGTGCCAGTCGAGAACTCCTGGGCGGGAGTGATCCCCGAGACGCTCGACAAGTTCATGAATTCCAATCTGCGCGTTGTCTCCGAGATATACCAGCCGATCGTTCATAACTTGATCACGCGGTGTACCGAGCTCAGTGAGATCAAGAAGCTCTACACGCACTTTCAGCCACTGGCGCAGTGCCGACAGTGGATTCACAATCACCTGCCAGGGGTGCAGGTGGTGGAGGCCGCGTCCACGGCCCGCTCCGCAGAGCTCGCCGCGGGTGAGCCCGACAGCGCGTCTATCGGTACGGCACTCGCTGCGGAGCGATGCGGCATCCCGGTGCTCTGCGAGCACCTGGAGGATAACCCCTCCAACCGGACCCGCTTCCTGATACTCGGCTACAACGAGCCGGAGCCCACCGGGCGCGATAAGACCTCGCTCACGTTCTCCGTGCACAATCGCGCCGGCGAGCTCGTGCACGCGCTCAATGCCTTCGAGAAGTACGATGTCAATATGACGATGATCGAGTCGAGGCCTACGAAGACCGAAGCCTGGTCGTACCTCTTCTACATCGACGTCCAGGGCCACATTCGGGATGTATCGGTAACACGGGCGATCAACCTGCTGAAGGAGCACTCTCTGTTTGTGCGGGTCCTCGGCTCCTATCCGGAAGCGAGCTGAGAATCGGATGCGCGGGGATGGGGGTGGCGGGATTCGAACCCGCACTGGAAAGATTTTAAGTCTTCTGTCTCTGCCGTTGGACTACACCCCCGGAGGCTTGCCAGACCGACCCGTCAGGCATTCTGCCGGGCGCGGTCTATTATATCCCTTCGGAGCAGTGCCGTCAATTTCCCTCCGCTCTATCGAGTATCCATGGCCGACCACTCTTCGCTTCAACCCCTCGCTGGCCGGGAGCAGCTCCGATGACCTCCGCCTCGCCCCGTAAGCTCCTGGTTCGGGTGGTTAACGCCAAGCTGGGCGACTGCCTGATGGCCACTCCGGTTCTCCGCGCACTTCGCCGCGAGCACCCCGCGTGCGAGATCACGCTCATGCTCTCACCGCCCGGCAAGCCCGCCGACTGGGTGAGAACGCTCCCCTCCGTGGACCGAATCTATTGGGACGAATGCAGCCGCGAGAGCGCCACCTGGCGCGATACTCTCCGGCTGGTGCGCTGCCTGCGCGCCGAGCGCTTCGACGCCGTGCTCGATCTGCGCTATCGGTCGAGGTGCGGCTGGGCCTATTTTCTGGCCGGGATCCCAATCCGCATTGGCTCCTCCGAGAAACTCTATGGCCGGCTGCTGACGCACAATCTCAGGCTGCGCTACCTGCCCGCCGAGCGTAACGAGGTCGAGTACAGCTTCACCCTTGCGGAGCCGCTCAACGTGACGGGCGAGCCCGGGCCACTCGAGCTGCCAATCCCGCCTGAGAGCGAGGAGCAGGCACGCTCGCTTCTTGCCGAAGTCGCCCCCGACCCGGACCAACCGCTCGTCGCCATCACCACCGGATTCGGCGGCTCCTCGCGCCGCTGGCCGCCGGAGCGATGGGAAGAGACCGCACGCCGCCTGGCGCTCGGAGAGGGCTGCCGCGTCCTCCTGGTTGACGGCCCGGATGGCGCGGAGACCAATGCCGCCATTGCCGCGAACATCGGAGACAGCGTGGTGGACCTGACGGGAAGAACCGACGTGACGACCCTTGCAGCCCTGCTCCGGCACTGCGCGCTCCACCTCTCCATCACCACTGGCACCTCGCATGTGGCCGCCGCGATGGGCACGCCGTGCGTAACGCTCTTTCCGCTTACGGAAAACTGGCTCAGCGCGCGCCGCTGGGGCCCGTGGCAGACACGCCACATTCTACTCGGTCCGCGCGCCCTCTGCGGCGGCTGCACAGCCGAACGCTGTCGCGGAACAGATGACCTCTGCATTGAGTCAATTCTGGTGGACGATGTCGTGCAGGCGGCGCGCGCCCTGCTTGGCCGCGGCGAAGCTCCTGCGTGCGGGCTCAGCTTCCCGGCGAGCGAGGCCGCTAACCCGGTGGCGCTCAAGTGAGTCGACAGCAGGCCGCTTCGGCGGTGGACCGATCGCTTTCCGCTGCCGCCGAAACGGACTGGAAGGCGCTGGAGACGGACTGGCGTCGAATCGCCGGGAGCGACCCCGCGTGTACCGTGTTCCAGAGCTGGGAATGGACGGCAGCCGAGCGAGCAAATCTGCCCAACCGGGAGAGCCTCTACCTCGTGGCGCGCTCCCGGCCCGATGGCATTGCGCGCGCGATCATCCCCCTCGGCGTGACGGGCAGCTTCCTGTTTCGGAAGCTCGCGCTGCTCGGAGCGGGAGACTATCTGGATGGTGTGGCCGAGCCGGAGTACCGGGCAGCGGCTCGCGAAGCCCTCCTTGGCTACCTCCGGCGAGGCGCGCCCCGCTGGGCGGTCGCAGACTTCCGCTGCCTCGCAGCCGATGGGCTGCTGGCTGGCCTCGCGGCCCGCAGCGAGGCTGGCGCTCCCGTGGTTCAGCGCGCCGGGGGGCTGCGGATGCTCGCCCTGCCGCATCAGGCGTACCCTGGAATTGTGCTCCCTGCGACCTGGGAAGAGTTCGAGAGCCGGCTCGGCAAGAAATTCCGCTGGCAGATGGGATACGATCTGCGCCGCATGGGGCGTGACGTGGGCGAGCCTGTGATTCGCCTCGCCACTCCCGAGACGATTGCGGCCGACCTGGGGGCTCTCATGCGTCTCCATCAGGCCCGATGGACATCCCAGGGGAAGCCAGGTATATTTGCGGAGGAAGGCTCCCGCAAGCTCCACATCGATCTCGCATCGGCGCTGCTGGCCGCTGGCAAGCTGCGTCTCTACACGATGGAGGCTGCGGAAACTGCCATTGCGTCCCTCTACTGTTTTCAGCAGAACGGCTCTGTCTGCTACTATCAGAGCGGTTTCGATGCCGACTACTCGCGGTTCAGCCCGAATAAGGCACTGATCGCCCGTGCCATCCGCGATGCGATTGCTGGCGGCGCACGCTATTTCGACTTTCTGAAGGGCGACGAGAGCTACAAGACCCACTGGGCGACCGAGCCGCGAGAGACGGCTCGCATACTGGTTGTGCCGCTCCGGCCGCTGCCGCTTCTGGTGCTCCAGGCACTCCGGCTCGAGCCGCGTATAAAGCGCTGGCTGAAGGCCCGCAAGAGCAATCGCGAGACGGGCAGGCAGGCGCAGGGCGCCGAGACCATCGCCCTGCCGGACAAGGAAGAGAAACAATGACGCTGCTCACTCCCCGCGCATTCACTCCAGTTGAAGTTGCCCGGCTCCATGCCGATTGGACCGAAGCGTGGCACAATTCGCCCACTGCGCCCCTCGCTGGCGAGCCCTGGGTGCAGGTGGAGGCCAACCACCGCGCCAATTTCGGCATATGGCACGAGGAGGATATTGCTCGGCGCGATGACCTGGGCTCTGAGCGTGTCCGCCTCGCCAAGCGAACCATCGACAGGTTGAACCAGGAGCGTAACGACGCCGTCGAAAGACTCGATGAGTGGATTGCCGCCCAGCT
>JBBRJW010000384.1:0-4257 GCA_038218705.1 Chthonomonadales bacterium
GAGCTGCACACCGTTAAACGCGATCAGGCCCTCAGAGGGCACTTCTGGCGCCTGACGAAGGCCCACGCCCTCCGCGAAGAAGACCCACTCCTCGTCCTCCTCTGCAACGGTGAACCCGAGGGTATCAGTGTAGAAGCGCCGCGCCCGCTCAATGTCGCGCACCAGTACCATCACCATTGCTCCGTTGAACTTCACACTGTGCCTCCCTCACTTCGGCTTTGCGCCGAGGCCATTTTACCCCTGCGCCCGGCGCGAATCGACGCTGCGCCCGCCAGTCCGGCGAAGTCGCGATGCCGGTGGGGAATCTTCGCTCTGGCCGCCGCGTATGGTAGCTGAGGGACGATGAGAGGAGTTGAGCATGACTGAGCTTGAGACCGCAATGGACCGCTTTCTTGCCTATATCGAGTCCGAGCGCGGTCTCTCTCCCCATACGGTCGCCGCGTACCGGGGGGATCTCCTCCAGTTCAGCATGACGGCCCTTCAGCGGGGCGCTCGATGCGCGGAGGACCTCCTGGAGAGCCATGTGCTTGCGTTTGTCGCGCAGCTCGACGAGCGTGGCGCAGCGGCCAATAGCGTCTGCCGCAAACTCGGCGCGCTCCACTCGTTCGCGAAGTACCTGGTGATAGATGGAATCCGCAAAGACGACTTTATGGCCGGGATCGAGGGCCGCAAGCGTCCACGGCGGCTTCCGCGCACGCTCTCCGCAACCAAGGTGCGCCAGCTGCTCGCTCAGCCCGACCCGGCCCGGCCGCGCTCGCTGCGCGATAAGGCCCTGTGCGAGCTGCTCTATGCTACCGGCATCCGCGTTTCCGAGCTGACCGGGCTCACACTCGACGATGTTGACCTGGAGGGCGGCACGCTGAAATGCTACGGCAAGGGCCGTAAGGAGCGCGTAGCGCCGGTGGGTCGAGTAGCATGCGAGTATGTGGCGCTGTACCTTGAACAGCGCGCTGTGGTCGCTCAGGGTGGGGGACAGCTGCCCGCCACGCACCGCCGCGTGGGCCGACCGCGCTCAGCGGACTTGCCGCCGAGCATGGAGGAGGCCCGAAGCCCATTCCTCTTTCCGAGCCGAAAAGGGACCCGCATGGACAGGGCAGAGGCACGGCGCATTGTTCTGCATGCTGCCGAGAGCGCAAACCTGGAGGAGCATGTAACCCCCCACGTCCTGCGTCACTCGTTTGCATCGCACCTGCTCGCCGGCGGGGCCGACCTGCGAACCATTCAAGAGATGCTGGGGCACGCTCAGATCACCACGACCGAGATCTACACGCACGTTACGAATGACCGCCTGAAAGAGGTGTACCGGAACGCGCACCCGCGGGCAAAATAGCCTACCGGTACGGCCAGTAGTGCGTGTAGTACGAGATATCCGGGTCGTGTGTGGCCGCAAAGAGCTGCGCAGGCGGCAGCGCCTTGCAGTGGCCATCGGTGAACGCAACCTGCGTCATCGCGTCGGCGGTGGATCCACCTCGCCGATGACGCGAGGGGAGCGGGTACCGAATGTACCCGATGCACGCGCCTCCATCCCAGAAGCGATTCTCCTCCACCAGCACCTGCTCCGATGGGCGCGCGATCTCGCCCTCTGTGAGGGAGAGGTAGCTCGTGCCCAGGGGCGTGGCCGCCAGACTGCATGCCGCGAAGGTGGTGGAGACGCCACCCGAGATTCCCTGCCAGAGCGTCGTCGCCGACCCGTTCCCCGGCGGCGTACCGATGCCAACCGCTCCGTACTGGTAAAAGTCGGACGGGGCATTGGGGGGATTGTAGACCGCCCGGAGCAGGCCAACCGTCGGGGGGAGCGCGTAGCTGGCGACCGGGCCTCCGATGGAGGTCAGGGCAGCGGGGCTGGTGTCGGCGAGCGCCTCGGACCCCACGGCGCCGGACTCCGTGGGGTTATCGGAAGGGCGGCGCTGGCCCGGAGTTGCCGGGGCATCGGGGCAGACAAAGACGCCGAGGGATCGCGCGTAAGGCTGCACCATCTTGATCCAGCTCACATCATAGTTCGTGGTGGGCGCGCTGCCATCGCCGGCGAACTCACGGAGGCAGAAGGGATATCGTCCATCCACGTCCTGCTCATAGAGCATCACCGCGAGGGCTATCTGCTTCAAGTTGGAGGTGCAGGTTGTCTGGCGGGCCCTCGCGCGAGCCGAGGCGAAAACGGGGAACAAGATCGCCGCAAGGATCGCGATAATCGCGATTACAACGAGCAGCTCGATCAGGGTGAAACCGGCTCGTGGACGCGGCGAGGAAACTCGGGGATTCATGGCATCAGGTCTCCTGGAAGCCACATCCCCGATTGCCGTTAACTTCTCGCCGCTCCGAAACTTCCGAGCGGCTCTCTACAGGGCGAGCAGCTTCGACTCTATTATCTGTTGGCGGCGCGTGAACTCGGCGCACTATCAACTGCGCTGCCGGTATTTACGACGGCGCGTCGCCAGAGTCCTGCCATGTACGCGATTGCGCCCGCCCGAGACCAGCGGCTGAAGTCCGTTCGACAGGCTATTGGGGAAGGTTCTTGAACCGGTCCCACCGATGAGGCACAGGCAGATACTTCGGCGTCGGGACGTCGTACTGCTGATAGAGCTTCCAACCGAGGAATAGCACCGCGAAAACGATCGCCACGATGGCGAAGATCATCTTGTTCCGTTCGGCCGGGTCCAGTCCGCTCTTCTGGGGCTTTCGACCGGCTGGCGGACCGCCCTGCTTCGGCTTGGGTGGTCCCGAGAGGTTAATCATGGTGGGCATTGGTTGACAACTCCTCGATTCGTAGCTCAGGCCGCCCGGAAGTCCCCGGGCGGCCTGAGCTAGTTCGGGCCTTCGGCGGGGCTTACTTGTAGGGCCAGTAGTGAACGAAGTAGCCGCCATTGGGCTGGGAAGCATCTGCCTGAGTTTCGAAGAGCTTCTCAGGTTTGATGCTCTTGGCATGGCCATCGATGAACGAGATATTAATAATACCATGGAACCAGCCGCGCGCGTCCACCGGCTCGCGAGTGTGCCGGGGGGTTGGCGGGTAGTTCAGGCCGCCGCCGCATGCGCCGGCGTCCGGCCAGATATTCTCCTCGATCAGCACCTCTTCTGCCGGGCGAGAAATCTGCGCTGATGTGAGACTGGGCTGACGCGAGATGGTGCCGTTGTTACACTGATTGTAGTAACCGCCCGAGGTGCCTTCCCAGGAGTAGTTATCTTCGGTGTTCTGCTGATGGTAGGGCGGTCCCGCGCCGCGATTGAGCTGCTTGAAGGGTGTGCCAGTTGCATATACCATCGACATTGCGGTGGGCAGCATTGCATAGCTGCAGATCGGCCCGCCGACAACACCCGACGCAACTCCTTCCACCGCGGAGAGGTTGGTGATCGTTCCTCCGTCTGCGGGGATAGAGCTCGGCCTGCCGAAAGCGGCGTTCATGGGAGCATCGGGGCAGGTGAAGAGCTGAAGGTTCTTGATGTAGGGTTGAACCATGTTAACCCAGCTCGCATCGTACGCGCCGGTCGCTCCACTGGTGATAAGCCCCTCATTGGTTAGGAGCGGGAACATCTCATCATAGTCCTGCTGATACATCAGGACCCCGATCGACTGCTGCTTCATGTTGGAGAGGCAGGAGGTCTGGCGGGCCTTCTCGCGTGCCTGAGCAAAAACCGGGAAGAGAATTGCAGCCAGGATCGCGATAATAGCGATCACGACAAGCAGCTCGATGAGCGTGAAGCCTCTGCGCTCTGAGCCGGAGTGGGAAGTCTGCATGTGTCGTAGAGCCATTGTTACGAACCCTCCTTGTGGGACACGGCCTGCCCGGACGGCGGACCAGTCGGCAAGTCATCGATCGATCAAAGAATCCGCACAGAGCGTCCCCGCGAGGGTGCTTGCGAACATAGGCGGCCCGCGGGAAACATAGAATGAGGAAAGCGTCTTGACCGTCCAGGCAGCATACGGACTGCCTATTCCCATAATACAGTACTTATTACAGAACTGTCAAGGCGAATTCTATGAGGTTGTTCACACATGTACTGTTCGCGATCACTCGCACAGGATGCGTTTCCAGTCGCTGTTCCCAGTCATACGACGTATAAGCGCCGCATATTGTTCGTCCGTGCGGCCCCACTGTGAAAAACATAATACTAGCGGTAATGCGCCATGTGCGGCGCGGCGCTGAACTTCGGAACCGGTCGCCTCTTGGAAGGGATGTTCCCGCCTGCTGGTTAACAGTGTCGCAGCAATCGGCACACCCTCAACGAAAGCGAGGTAATCATGACGCACCGATCCTGGCG
>JBBRJW010000385.1:0-4256 GCA_038218705.1 Chthonomonadales bacterium
CCGGCTTCCGCCAGCCACCCCTTTAGCAGTTGGTCAGTGCTGCGATGGCTGCTACGAGGTTAGCGGAGGAGACCGGTTTGGAGAGCACGGCTTGAGCTGCACTGGCATCGGCGTTTCCGGGCAGGTTCCCCCCCCAGCCGGAGAGCAGGATGCGCTTCACCGCGGGATACTCCGAGCGCACAACGGCCAGCAGCTCGGCTCCCGTCATCCCGGCCATGCCATGATCCGAGATAATAACATCGCATGCTCCTTCATGCTCAGCGAGCCACGCGAGGGCCTCAGATGCATCCGAGCAGATCGCGATGCTTGCGCCCCGCACGGCGAGCACCTGGGCCATCCCGCCAAGCACAATCTCCTCGTCATCAACGAGCAGCAGCCGCTTGCCATCAATGCCTCTCTCCGGGCCGCCAGACACGTCGGACGAACGAGAGTACTCTGTACGCAGCAAGTCGATTCGGAAGCGGGTCCCCGTACCCGGAACGCTTTCGACCGCAATCGAGCCGGCGTGCCGCTCCAATATTCCCCAGGCCACGGACAGGCCCAGTCCGGTGCCCCGACCCGCTCCCTTTGTGGAGAAGAACGGATCAAAGACCCTTGCCTGAGTCGCCTCATCCATTCCGAGGCCATCATCCGATACTTCGATGATCGCCCGTACGCCGGCCCCGTATGTCCTGATCGTAATCCGTCCCTCTCGTTCGATTGCATCTACAGAGTTGCGGATAAGGTTGATCAGCACCTCACGGATTTCCGACTCGACTCCTGCAACGTACAGCCCGGGCTGCAGGTCTGCACTGATCGCGATCTGCACGCCCCGCCCGGTTGCCTCGTTACGCCATGCGGGGCGAGTGAGGTCGATGGCTTCCTGCGCAACCGCCGCGACGTCGATCACGCCGCCATGGGCAGGCTCCTGCCGCCGCGCGAATCGCTGCACTCGCCGCACAATCTCGGCGCCATCGAGCGCCGCCCGCTCGATCGTTCTGGCGTACTGCGCAATCTCCGCCGTCGTGCCGTCTGCGTCTTTGATGAGCTCCGCATACCCCAGCACCGCGGCAAGGACGTTGTTGACATTGTGCGCCACGCCACTGGCCAGCTCGCCGACTGCGCGCATCTTCTCCGAGCGTACAAGCGCCTCTTGCGCATCATGCAGCTCGGTAAAGAGGCGATAGTTCTGAATTGCAACCGCGGCCTGCTCCGTAAATGGCAGTATGCCCTCGATAGACTCCTCGGTTATCAATCGGCCCGACATCAGGTTGTCAAGGCTTAAGAGCCCGACCACGCGGCCGCCTGCGCGAAGAGGCAGCACAGCGTTTGCGCCCACGCCATACATCGGATGATCCTCAGAAAAGTCCCAGTCCGCCGTCAGATTATCGGTAAGCGCGTACGCGAGCTCCTCGCGGGCTACGCGGCACGTTGGATACGGGCTATCCGCAGGGACCTGGAAAACAAGGTCGGAGATATTCTCTGGTCGTCCGTCGCGGTCAGTGCCCCACGTCCCATAGAGCAGGCCCTTTCCCCGGTCGTAGAGAAAGACAGCGGCGCGGTCAAAGCCACCCACCTCTACGGCGGCATCTCGAACCATCCGAAGGATACCGTCGAGGTTAACCGAGGCATTGATCGCGGCCGCAATCGAAGCGAGGCGCCGGTGCCGGTCGAGCGCCTGGGCCTGAAGGTCGTACATTCGCACGGCGGCGATCGCAACTGCTGCCTGGCGCGCGAGAGGGAGAACGCGCTGAACCTCCTCGTCCGCGATTGGCTGGTCCGTCAGCACGCGGTCCGCCATTATTACGCCGACAACGGTCTGTCCGGCTTTTAGTGCGACGCAAACACAGTCAGCCAGGGGCGAATCTGGCCGAACGTGAGCCAGAGGACTCGGCTCCGGAGCAACGACGTACGGAAGCTCTCCCCGCAGAACCGGCCCGGCCGATATTGGGAACTGATCGAACCGGGCAATGTCGCCGCTCTCGGCGTGGATCCGGCCTTCCAGATCCGTGCCCCATGTGCCTTTCAGTACACCGTCCTCCAGCAGCCAGATGCCCGCGCGGTCGAATTCCCCCACTTCCAGCACAGCGCGCCGAACCAGCAGGAGCACTTCGTTCAGATCCATTCCACCGGATGCGGCAGCGGCGATCGCCGAGAGACTCTCGCGCTCAACCTTGAGATGGAGATCCTGAGTAACGTCGCGGGCGAACCCAAGCCCGCCGACAACCTCACCATCCTGGCTCCGGATGACCGAATTATGCCACTCGCAAAGGATGAGCCGACCTGAGCTGGTTCGGTTCTGGTTGACGCTGTAGACCGACAGCTCTTGCCGGCGGAGCATCTCCAATATCCGCTCCATGTGCGTGCGTGTTGGGGCTGGCAGAAGCCTCAGCATCGATCCGCCGATCACCTCTTCGCGGCGCCAGCCGAACATACGCTCTGCGGCGGAATTCCACCGGGTGATTGTGGCTTCCAGATCCCAGGCAACCACTGCCAGCGAGAGGGAATCCGCCAGTCCGTTTTCACCGAATAGTCGCGCGCCGTCGCACTCAAGCTGACGGTCAATAGTGGATTCGGGACCGCATGGCCCCTGATTAATTGGCATGTGATGCTCCCACTCGTGGGTTCGTCCTCGGTTCACATCCTGGACCTCCAGCTTCATCCAAAACGTGTTCACCGAACAACGAGCTAACTCCTTGTCGAGCCCGCAGGCCAACAAAATACGCTCAGTGGCCTTTTGCCCGCCTGTGTAATACTCCACGGCTGTTGACAGCCTGCGCGGAGTTGTCTATACTTAAGGCAACGCAAATTCAAAGCCGGTTTCGGGAGGCGTTTCACAATGGCAAAGAGTGCAGCCACGTTGACGGATGTGCAGGAACGAACCTGGACGCAGTCGGTCGGCACCGCGCTCACCGGGATGGCAATCATGGTCGTCGCCGTACTGATCTGGTACGCGACGAAGTATTTCGGCTTTCCCCCGCCGCTGCTGCTTGCAACCCGGCTCGCGCTCGGTGTCGCAATTTTCGCGGGAGCGGCGCTTCTCGGGCTGGCCATACTCCGGAGCCTTGAGATAGGCAAAAAGGCAGGGATTCCCTATTCATGCCCTTACTGCGACAAAGTTAACGCTCTGATCGCTGAGCCAACTCTGGACTTCGATTGCGGTTACTGCAACCGTACCATTCACTTCATCGACGGTGAGCCGGCCCCCGTACGTACCATCGAGTGCCAGATTTGCCACGCGGAACACCGGGTACCGGTAACGGCATCCCGCTTCACCTGTGACCGTTGCAATCGGCCTCTTCAGCTCGAGACCGAGCGTCCCCAGGCGGCTGCAGAGCGGATTGCGCAGGAGGAGGCCGCCTCCCAGGTTCCGTACAATGTTGTGCTGATCGCGTACGACCGCCGCAAGGAGGGCGAGCTCGCTTTCAAGCTTCAGAACCTGATGGTGATAAATCTTCCTGAGGCCAAGCGACTCATGGCCGCCGCCACTGCCCAGGAACCCCTGATTGTGGCGTACAACCAGGCTCAGCGCAAAGCAGAGTTTATTCGCCGCGAGCTTCAGGACCTCGGCGCAACGGCTGCGCTCCGAGCCGTCTCAGCTCCAAAAGCCAGCGGCCGCTTCTAACGCGAGCTCCCTGGGAGCCCGGGCCGACAACGTTGATCGCAGACCCAGAGGTTAAAGTGCCAGTGCCACTTACTATAGTGTCATATATCTGCGCGTGGTGTCCGGATTGCGTTCGGTCAAGACGATTACTGCGGCGTGCCGGCCTCGAATTCACGGAGATCGACATCGAAAAGGTGGAGGGCTCGGAAGCAGTGATGCGCGGCCTGAATGGCGGCTCGGGCAAAGTTCCGACGATTATCATTGAGGGCCCGGGCGGGCGCCAGGTGCTGGTTGAGCCAGCCGACCGAGCGCTCACAGAGGCAATCGAGGCGGCACAATCAATGGCGGACGGCCCGGCGGCGTGCGCCTGAGCCGTCCAGCCAGCGGCACCCGAGTATTACTTCTTGCTCAGATACCTTCCTGATCCAATACGGAATGCGACGCGCGCTCCAATCACCAGAAACAGCACTGCGATGAAGATATCGTAGCCCTGCTTGGGTCCCCCCTCGCCTCCCGATGTGGTGATAAGCTGCACAATCCCAATGGAGATCACGGTCATCACCGCGGCGATCACGCCGCCCGCTGGCGATGCTCCTCGCAGCCCCGTCTTCACCATCAATCCGATGAAAGCCCCCACCCCGAGCGCCATGTAGCCGATCTCAAAATGTGCCAG
>JBBRJW010000386.1:0-4250 GCA_038218705.1 Chthonomonadales bacterium
GGATCGGGACCTACTCCGTAGCCGGGGCTCAGTTCGGATATCGGATGCTCTGGCTGGTGCCGTTCTGCATTCCCCTGATGATCTGCGTGCAGGAGATGTGCGGTCGGCTCGGCGCGGTAACGGGCAAGGGACTCGCAGGCGTTCTGAAAGAGCATTTCCCCAAATGGGTGCTGTGGGGATCTGTGGTGCTCCTCGTTGGCGCGAACGTCACAAATATCTATGCCGACCTGAACGTGATGGCCTCCTCAGCGCAGATGCTCTTCGGGCTCCGCTTCTCTCTTTGGCTTACCCTCATCACGGGATTCACGCTCGCTCTGCAGATCTTCGTTCCTTACCGCCGTTACGTGAAGTTCTTGAAGTGGTTCGCTCTCTCGCTGCTAGCATATATCGTGACCGCCTTCTGGCCGGGAATGAAGATTCAATGGAGCGAGGTCGCCCGCGGCATCGTTACCTTCCACTGGAGCAGCAATCCTGCGTTCATCCTGACGCTTGTTGGCTTCATTGGAACAACGATTTCGCCCTACCTCTTCTTCTGGCAGGCAGGCGAGACGATCGAAGAAGGGGTCGTGGAAGGCAAGTCCAAAGCGCCCGGCCAGCGTACGCGAGAAGTGACCAGGCCGGAGCTAAAAGCGATTCGGACTGATACCATCATCGGTATGTTAGCCTCACAGATTGCGACATTCTTCATACTGGTCTGCGCAACCGGCTCGCTCTACGCCATGGGTAAGCACGACATAAACACCGCCCAGGATGCCGCCGAAGCGCTCAAGCCGCTGGGCCGCGCTGCATACTGGCTCTTCAGCCTCGGAATTCTCGGTACGGGCCTTCTCACAATTCCGACTCTCGCAGGATCCGCAGGGTACGCGGTGGCCGAAATGTGCGGGTGGAGATACGGGCTCTTCCGGCGGTATACGCGTGCGCGGGGATTCTATACGGTAATCGCGGGCATGATCGTAGTCGGGTTTGGAATGAACTTCGTAAAGTCGATCCAGCCGATCAAGGCGCTGCTCTACTCGGCTGTGCTCAACGCAGTGGTAGCGCCTCCACTTATCGTGCTCCTCCTGCTGATATGCAGCAGCCGCAAAATCATGGGTGAGCACCGCAATGGAGCGATTTCAAATGTCATCGGCTGGACGACCGTAGTGCTGATGACCGCCGCCGCGGGGTACATGTTCTACGCATTCGCCACCGGGAAAGCGACGGGCTAGCGGCCGCCATAGACTCTGAAACAACCGTCCGGAGCCCATCAGGCGCTCCGGGCGGCGCAGAGGCTTACAGGGGCGGCTCTACCAGTGCGTTGGCGTCTCCAGAATGTCGGTATCGCCTTCGCCTTCAAGCAGCCGCTCCACCTGGATGGCTGCCATGCAACCTGAACCCGCGGCGGTGATCGCCTGGCGATACTCGTGGTCCTGAACGTCCCCTGCGGCAAAGACCGCGAATCGGCTCGTTCTCACATCGTGCGTGGTCGCGATATATCCATTGGTATCGAGATCAAGCTGGCCCTGAAACAGCTCGGTGTTTGGCTTGTGTCCGATCGCCACAAAGACGCCGTCCACGGCCATCTCTCTCAGCTCTCCGCTCCTGGTATCGCGCAGCGTTAGGCCCGTTACCTTCTTACCGGCCGGGTCGTGAATGCGCTCCACGGCGGCATTCCAGGCGAATTCGATCTTCGGATTCTTAAACGCGCGGTCCTGCATGATCTTGGAGGCCCGCAGCGAATCGCGCCGGTGGATCACGGTCACCTTGGAGGCGTGGTTCGTCAGGTAGTTGGCCTCCTCCATGGCGGTATCTCCGCCGCCCACCACGGCTACCTCCTTGCCCCGGAAAAAGAAGCCATCGCATGTGGCGCATGCTGAGATTCCCGCGCCGCCCAGGCCGCCCTCCCAGACCGGCTTCTCCTCCGGAAGCCCGATCCACTTGGCGGATGCGCCAGTCGCTATAATCAGTGCCCGGCACTCGTACATCTGGTCGTCGACCCATACTTTGTAAGGCCGCTCGGAGAGGTCAACGCGCGTGGCGAGCTCCTCAACGACCTCCGTGCCGAATCGGAGCGCCTGTTTCCGCATGACTTGCATCAACTCCGGCCCCTGGATCCCATGCTCGAATCCCGGGTAGTTCTCCACTTCGGTTGTGATCATCAGCTGTCCGCCCGCGCCCAGCATCTCCTGGCCATGCCCAACGCCGCCATCGATCATCAGAGGCTTCAGGTTGGCGCGGGCAGCATAGATGGCGGCGGTATAGCCAGCAGGGCCGGAGCCGAGGATGATGAGTTTGTGGACCATGGAGGTTCGATGCCTTTCCAAGCAGAGTGTAAGAGGAAGCCGGCGGCGCAAAGTCTGCGGCCCCAAAGGAGGTTTACGTTCCGCTACTTCCGGTTGTCGCCGGTGTGAGCGAGCGCCAGCTTCTGAGATTATACCTGTCGGTCAGCGATCGGGCTCCGCTCACGAAGCCGCGTATGGGCTCGGGGTTGATGAGCACGACGACGTGCGGCGCCAGGCCCGCAGGTGGGGAAGCGGCAGTGGGAGGATTATTGGGGTTACCGTAGAAGTGGAGAGAGGTTGGATCTCACTGAGGAGGCGTATGATTGGCTTCACCCGAGGAATCGATTGGCGAGCTGGCGCAGTACGTTAAGCGGGCGGTTGCACCGCATCTGGGCGAATGGAGGGCGCGGCGAGTCATTGGCATCGCCGCCAGCGGCGACGTAACTTTCGACATCGACGAGACGGCCGAGCGCGCCGTAGAGGAGTACATTCGCGCGGCAGACCTGAACGTGGCTTACTACTCCGAGGACCGCGGGCTGGTGCGGCCATTCGCGGACCGCGAGCCCTCCGGCATCCTGATCATCGATCCGATCGATGGCACGCGCGGGGCCATTGCTGGCTTTGAGGCATGCGTGGTCTCGATCGCCTGGGCGGACTATACCGCGGAGCCGCGCCTGAAGGACGTTCGGGTTGCCGCGCTGGTCGAGATCAAAGGGAACACCACGCTTACTGCCACCCGCGGCGAAGGCGTGCGAATTGTGAATGATATGGGAGAAGCCTCGCAGCCGCAACTCGCGCCGACGGTCGACCTGGAGAGCATGGCCTGGGGAGTGGAGCTCGTGGGCGCACCGCTGGATGCGCTCTTCAATGCGATGCGCCATCTCGCCAGCCAGACAACGGTTCGAGGGGGGCTCTTTGTTCTTAACAGCAGCGCGTACGAGCTGAGTCGCATTGTTACAGGGCAGCTTGCCGCAGTGGTGGACGTTCGCAACCGGCTGCTTCGCACCCGACCTGAGCTGCGCGATCAATTCCGCCAGTTCGGGGGCGGCCGCCTGCTCAGCCTCTACGGCTACGACCTGGCAGCGGCGGCCCTCATTGTGCCGGAGGCGGGCGGGGTACTTACAGACGCATGGGGACGCTCCCTCGACGACTGGAAGCTCCTCGATACAACAGAGTCCAATTTCGGCTCGCTCATCGCGGCGTCGAATCCAGAACTTCATGCCCGCGTATTGGAAGCGATTGACCGGGGCTTTGCGGAAGCCTAAGGTTGTGGCTCGCCAAAGAGGACTCTCTCGCCGGCCCGGCCCACCCACGAAGGTACCCCCGGGTATTTCGCTTCGAGGAACCGAACGAACTCGGCGGGGTCCTCCTGGTTGCCGACAAACATATCCCAGTGCGCCGCAGCGGCGAGCCCCGGGCGCAGGTCTCCGGCCAGCTCGGCCGCCTCCTGGAATGTCATGTTCCCATCGCAGCGCCGTAGGAAGCGCTCCGCGTCCCGCCCATTGATTGGCAGGAACATAACATCGAAGTGTGGCCAGGGCGCAAGCTGGGCTCGCAGCCCATCGTACATGATGGTATCGCCGGAGTGGTAGAGAGTCACCCCGCCGGCCTCGACAACGTAGCCCAGGTAGGGAAACCCGTTTTCGGGATGCTCGTCGAAGAACTCGTGTTTGCTCTTGATCGCGGTGATTTTCACTCCATCTCGCTCCAGGCACTCGCCGGCGGACATTGGGTAGAGCCGGTTTGCCGGTACTCCGCACTCGCCGGTCATCCGCGCTGCTTCTGTGCGAGGGCAGATAAAGACGGCATTGGGGGACGCCGCGGGGATGTGTGGAAGCGTCTCAGGGCAGAGATGGTCACCGTGTCCGTGCGAGATGAGCAGGTAGTCGGCGTGTTTCACTTCCCTGACATCGAGCAGGGCGCGCGTCTGGCGAGCTGGCCACGGCGCGAACCACGGGTCGATGTAGATGACCTTGCCGCCGGCCTTTA
>JBBRJW010000387.1:0-4232 GCA_038218705.1 Chthonomonadales bacterium
GTGGCGGGACCATTGCGGCGTGAGCGACTACGCTCGCCTGCTGATTCCCGAGCTTGAGGGCCTAAATGGCGTGAGCGAAGTCGCCATTGTGGAGCCACCTGTAGCGCTCGCGGCCAAGCGGGTCGGCGAGCGGCTTCGCACGCGGAGGTCCGAGCGCGCGGAGTTTCGGCGGCTTGGCGAGCAGATGAACGGGCTCGCCAGCCTGGCCGATGTAACGCATATACAGCACCAGTACTTCTTCTTCGGAGGCGTTGCGCCGCACAAGAGCCGGATCAGCGACTTCTGGGCGGGTGTCCGGATTCCTGCTGTGATGACAGTTCATGAGATCGCTGTCGAGGACGGGAGTGGGCTCCGACGCACGCTCATTGGCCTCGCAAATCGCCGTAATCTTCTCGACCGCGCGGTGAGACGCTGGATCGTGCATACGGCGCAGGACCGGGAGGCGCTGGTTCGTATCGGCGCTCCAGAGGCGCGCGTCCACGTGGTGCCGCACGGGGTACCGCAGCCGACTGCGCTCGCGGACACGGCCATGGCGCGCGAAGAGCTCGGTCTGGGAGAGCGGCGCGTGGTGACGCTCTTCGGTTTTCTCTCCTCCAAAAAGGGGCACCGGGTTGCGATCGAGGCCGCGCAGCATCTGCCCGACGATGTGATCATTCTCTTTGCTGGCGGGCGCCATCCTGACGACCGTTCGGACTACGCGGAGGAGCTGAAGCGCGAGGTGGCGCGGCTCGGTCTCGCCTCACGAATTCGCGTGACTGGCTACCTGCCCGCGGAGGAGATCCCAAAAGTGATGGCGGTCACCGAGGCAGCGATTGCCCCCTATCTGAACACGTCGGGATCTGGATCGCTCGCGAACCTCATGGCGTATGGAGAGGCATGTATTGTGTCGGACATTGGCCCGCACCGGGAGATTGAGAGTTCGCATCCTGGATCCCTCCTGCTGACACCTGTGGGCGATGGCCCTGCACTGGCCGCTGCCATCTCCGCTGTTCTGGATGACCCTGCACTCCGACGCAGGCTGGCCGCCCATGCCCGGGAGTACGCACTGCAGCACAGTTACCGATCGGTGGCCCAGGCCACCCTGGAAGTCTACCAATTGGCGATTGCCGACGCATCGGGCCTTCATGCGCATAGGAATTGACGCTCGCCCCCTCACCGGCCGGTATACGGGCGACCGGACGTATTGGCTCGGGCTGACGCACTCCCTCGCGCGGGAATTTCCGGGCGATGAGCTGATTCTCTACTCGCGCGCTCCCATTCCCGCTCAAGACGCGCCTGCGGGGCCGGGCGTACGATTGACCGCCGTGCCAGCGCGCAGCGAGCGAATCTGGTCGACCTTCGCCTTTCCTGCGGCACTGCGTAGAGACGGTGTCGATATCGCCCACACGCAGTACACAACTCCGCCCCGACTGCTCATGCCGTGCCCGATCATTACAACCGTTCACGACATATCCTTTCGACTTCATCCGGAGTGGTTTCCGCGCCGCCACGGGGCTCTGCTCAACCTGACGGTCCCGGGCTCTATGGAGAGGGCCTGTCGGGTCATTACCGACTCGGAGAGCTCGCGGCGCGACATCCTGGCGACCTATAGGCTGCGGCCGGAGAAGGTTGCGGCCATTCTCCTGGGGCTCACGTCGCCGTTCGACGCGATTGCGATCGCGCCCGAGCCGCCGGACCGTCATGCTGCGATTCGGGAGCTGGCGGATCGACATGGGATTTCGGCGCCGTTCATGCTTGCCGTGGGTGTGCAGCAGCCGCGCAAGAATCTGAAAGTGCTTGCGGAGGCGTTCGGAATAGCCCGCGCGCGATTTGGAATCCCGCACCGGCTCGTACTGGCCGGCAAGCCAGGTTGGGGGCCGGAGCAGGCGGATCTCCGGGCCGCCGCTGGCAGGGCGGGTGGGACAGAAGCCGCTGCTGCGATACTCTTCCCGGGCTACCTCCCGGATTCGGAGCTGCCTCTCTGGTACACCGCCGCCGAGCTCTATGCTCACCCTGCTCTCTACGAAGGCTTCGGGTTTCCGCCTCTGGAGGCCATGGCCTGCGGTACACCCGTCCTCTCTTCCGACCAGCCCTGCCTGCCGGAGATCGTTGGAGATGCTGCGATCGAGGCATCCGCCAGCGATCCGGAAGCATGGGCTGACTCCATGGGAAGGGCACTTTTCGATCAGGAGCTCCGCGCAGCTCTCAGGGAGCGCGGCAGGGCCAGGGCACGCGAGTTCCGCTGGGACCGTGCGGCGGCCGAGACGAGGGCGCTCTACGCGGCCGCGCTGAATCGGTGAGGCGCAGGGATGTGTCAGAATAGTGCCGGAAAGCAGTGCGCGCTCGCCCTGCGAGCCTACGAAATAGAGGAGTTGATTGTCTGATGGCCAGTCCCACTAATCCCGCAGAACCGTCCGAACCGAACGGCCTGCCCCCGCAGCCGCTCGACCCGTGGTTTCTCGCTCTGCTTGCGTGCCCCGGGTGTGACCAGCGGCGCCCGGTGACGCTGGGTGCAGATGGAAGCCGGCTGGTGTGCACGTGCGGCCGCTACGCCTACCCGGTACGCGACGGAATCCCGATTCTGCTTGTCGACGAAGCGATCGTGTTGGATGAGTCGATTCCGGCGGGTGGGAGAGAGAGCGAGGCAGGTCGATGAAAGTGAGCGTTATTCACGGGCCAAACCTTAACCTTCTGGGCAAGCGGGAGACGGAGATCTATGGCAGGGACCCTTACGACGAGATCAACCGCAAGATCAAGGCGCGCGCCACTTCGCTCGGCATGGATGCCCGGATCTTTCAGTCGAATCACGAGGGCGAGATCATCGACTCCATTCAGGATGCGCGTGACTGGGCCGATGGCATGGTCATTAACCCAGGGGCATATACTCACTACAGCTATGCGATCCGAGATGCGATCACGGCAGTTCGGCTGCCCACCATCGAGGTGCATCTTACAAACATCCATGCTCGTGAGGAGTTTCGCCACACGTCCGTTACCGCGCCGGTGGTAGTTGGTCAGATTATCGGCCTCGGAACTCAGGGCTATCTGCTTGCCCTCGAGGCGCTCCGGAACATCGTTGAGCAGAGTCATCGATAGCTCGCGCGCCGCGGCAGGCGGGATGCGGCTTACCGCTTTATCCGTGGCCATGGCAACTTTTCTCGCCCTGATTACGCCACTGAGGTCTGCCCGGGGGGCGCAGTCCTCGGATCCGCCTCACCCCGAGCCGCCCCTGACAAGAAAGGGGAGCGGTGCGTCGGCCCGCCAGGTCTGGCCGATCCCGCTCCCAAAGGCAGCGGTGCTCCCTGCTGCCCTCAATTACCGACTGTGGAATGGTGTGCCCCTGACCGATATCGCGGTTAATGGCGCAGCAATCCAGCACTTCGTCATCGCTTCCGGCGCGAATGCCGATCTGCTTTCGCCGGACGCGGCCGCGAAGCTTGGCATTGCTTCCGAGGGACCATCGGTGCGGGTCGACCTGTTCGATCGATCATCCGACGCGCCTCAGACCACCGTGAAGGGACTGCGAATCGGCCTGCTTACGCTGGAGGGCCTGCCATTTGCACTTCTGGACCCGCTTCAGCTTCTCTCCCGTACGCCGCGGCCCGACGCACCAGAAGGTTGGCTTGGAGCGCCGTTCCTCGCCGCGTTCACCGTTACAATCGATCCAAGCAGCCACTCGATCACGCTGGAGAGGCCAGATGTCAAGCTGCCTGTATCGACGGACGCCATCAGTGTGCCGCTGGTGGTGAAGGACGGGCGTCCGTTTGTGAGCGTGCAAGCGCCCGGAGCACGGGCCTTTCTGGCGCTGGTGGACACTGGCACGGCCGGCAGCCTGATTCCATCGGCAGTCGGGGCAAAACTGAAGCTCAAGCCTGTGGACACAGGGTCTGTGACCAGCCCGGACGGGGCTGTGGCCCGGGCGGCGCTGCTGCGGGTTCCGCTTCTGAAGGTCGGTTCTGCTAACGTGACAAACGTGCTTGCGGCCTGTCTGGCGGCGGACGCGCCGCTGGCATTCAACAAGGAGATGGGCGCTCTGGGGATGGACTTCTTCAACAGGTATCGTGTGACGCTCAGCCTTGTGCATAAGCGGATGGTGCTCTCGCCTCTACAGACTCCGGGAACACCCTGACCGGGAGCGCGAGGCCTAAGATTTGAGGGCGAGATCGAGGAGCCCGTCCGCGAGGCCGATGAGCCGCTCAGCATCCTGTAGCGGAAGCAGCCAGCGGGTAGGGATGCCGCCCAGTCCGTAGCGA
>JBBRJW010000388.1:0-4231 GCA_038218705.1 Chthonomonadales bacterium
CGCGCTTCGATACTCGGAGGCGTGCCGCAAAGCGGGAGTTCCGGTGGAGCTGCACCTGTTTGAGCACGGTCCCCACGGATTTGGACTCGCCGCTGGCGATCCGATTCTCGGCACGTGGCCGGCGCTCTGCGCGCGCTGGCTTGGTCGTCACGGTTTTCTCGCTAAGTAGCGATGTCCCCTCGCCGCCGACCTAGGCAGCGCCCGCTGCAGCTTCGAGTGGGCATGATGCGGCAGTCCGCCGCGTCGGAAGCGGCTGACTCCCGATCCATCCCAGACGAGCCTTCCGTTCAAAGTCAGGCCCCGGCTGGGTATACTATGGACGTGGCGCGAAGCTCCCCGGGACTTCGCGGCAGAGGTACGCGGGCCCCGCAGCGCGGCTTCAGAGCGAGGAGACCCTTATTGAATTCGTCGCAGTTGTACCTTGAGATGGGGTTGAATGAGGGGGAGTATCGGGCGGTCTGCGATATCCTCCACCGAGAGCCAACCATCACCGAACTGGGAATGTTCGCTGTGATGTGGTCTGAGCACTGCGGCTACAAGTATTCGCGTCCGGTTCTCGCGCTCTTCAAGAACTACAAGGAAGCCCAGGAGCAAGGCGCGCTCGAGAACGCGGGAGTGATCCCGCTGGACGAGAACCTCGGTATCGTCTTCAAGGTAGAGTCTCACAATCACCCGTCGGCCGTAGAGCCCTTCCAGGGCGCAGCCACGGGCGTAGGCGGTATCCTGCGAGACATCTTTACGATGGGCGCACGCCCGATCGCGAATTTGAACTCCCTCCGGTTCGGCCCTCTCGATGAACCGAGAAACCGCTTCCTGTTCGAGCATGCAGTTGCCGGAATCTCGCACTACGGTAACTGCGTTGGCGTTCCCACGGTTGCCGGCGAGATCTATTTCCACCCCTGCTACAGCGGTAACCCCCTCGTAAACGCGATGGCTGTAGGCGTGGTTGACCTGAAATCTATCGCCTCTGCCGCCGCGGCAGGAGTTGGCAACCCGGTAATATACGTCGGCAGCGCGACCGGCAAGGACGGCATTCACGGCGCGACCTTCGCCAGTGTTGAGCTCGGCCCGGATAGCGAGAGCAAGCGGCCCAACGTGCAGATGGGCGACCCATTCATGGAGAAGCTGCTCATAGAGGCCACGCTGGAGGCGCTCGCAACTGGGAGCGTCGTGGGTATCCAGGATATGGGCGCGGCGGGCTTGACCTGCTCCACCTGCGAAACCGCAGCGAAGGCCGGCACGGGCATGGAGATAGAGGTCCGCAAGGTCCCGCTGCGTGAAGAGGACATGACCCCCTATGAGGTGATGCTCTCCGAATCGCAGGAGCGAATGCTCTGCATTGCACGCGCTGGCGAAGAGAATCGCGTGATTGAAGTCTTCCACAAGTGGGGCCTCAACGCCGCGATTATTGGCCATGTCACGGACGATGGAATGGTTCGCGTTCTGGACCGGGGCGAGGTCGTTGCGGAGGTGCCCGCGCGCGCCCTGACCGACGAGTGCCCCACGTATCAACTGGAGACGGAGGAACCTGCTTACGTCCGCGAGCTCCAGAGCTACGATCTCGCATCGCTGCCGGAGCCCGCGGCCCTCTCTCCCGAATTGTCCCCGGATCAGCTCAGCTACCAGTCTGCGCTCCTCGCACTGCTCGACAGCCCGTCGATTGCCAGTAAGCTCTGGGTTACCGATCAGTACGACAGCATGGTGCAGACACAGACCGTCGCGATGCCAGGCTCCGACGCAGCAATCCTCCGCATTCGCGGGAGCCGCAAGGGGATTGCGTTGAAGCTCGATGGCAACGCCCGCTATGGCTACCTCGACCCGTACGTCGGTGGCATGATCGCGGTTGCAGAAGCCGCACGGAATGTCGCGTGCGTCGGCGCTCGCCCGGCAGCGGTGACCGACTGCCTCAACTTCGCTAACCCCGAGAAGCCGACAGGATTCTGGCAGTTCCGCCGCTCTGTTGAAGGCCTGGCCGCGGCCACCGAAGCGCTCGGAACTCCGGTTGTCTCCGGAAATGTATCCTTCTATAACGAGACGGCTGCGGGCCCTATCTTCCCGACTCCCACCATAGGCATGCTCGGAATCCTCGAGGATGTGAACAAGCGTGCCCAGGCGGCTTTCCGCGAAGATGGCGAAGGTGACACGCTCGTGCTGCTTTCGGCCTACTCGGACCCGACCGGCGGCCTCGGTGGGAGCGAATACCTCGCGGTCGCTCATGGCGTCGAAGCGGGTCCGCCGCCACGCATCGACATAGAGGGCGAAAAGCGACTCCATTCGCTCCTGCTCGCCTGCATCGATGAGGGTATGTTCGCCAGCTGCCACGATGTTTCCGACGGGGGCCTTGCGGTGTGTCTGGCGGAGAGCGCTATGCTTTCGGGTATCGGCGCAATGATCCTGCTCATCCCGGCCGACTTTGACCCTGCCCTCCCGCTCTCCGCACATATGTTTGGCGAGGCGCAGGGGCGCGTGGTAGTCTCCGTGCGGACCGAGAAACAGTTTGCTCGCCTCAAGGAGCGTGCGGCCGCGGCGTCAATATCCGCGGCCTGGATTGGCACCGTTGGAGGATCAACTCTGCGAATTGGCGCAGGCCCCTCCATCGCAATAGACTCCCCTGTGGAAGCGCTCAAGAGCGCCTACTATGGGGCGATCCCTGGCCGCATGGCGAGGGCGTAGCTCGCAGGGCCCTGCGAGCTACCGGGTGGAGATCGTGCGCCTTATCTCGTAATACTTATTGTATCCGGTTTGGCCGGAACAGCCCCGGGGCTCCCCCGAGGTCGACCCATAGCGGCGAAAGCCGCACGACTTTTCGAGCTGGCCCAATCGTGCCGCAATACGCAATTCAGGAAGCAGGCGGACGCCTCCCCGGCTCAAGCCTCTCGCCCCAGTTTGTGGTCGCCTCGTAAAGGAGCTTTACAATATGCCCTCTTATGGCACATCGGCGCACGGGGATGCCTCATCCCTTGGGCAGATTGCCGCTCCGCTCTCGCCACGTTATGACGAGTGGGAACGCGACAATCCAAAAGAGGAGTGCGGCATCTTTGGGATTTTCGCCCCGGGCGACGAAGTCGCGCGAACCACATTCTTCGGGCTCTTCGCACTTCAGCATAGAGGTCAGGAGAGCGCCGGAATCGCCGTCTCCGATGGCCGCCGGATCTCCGTTCATAAGGCGATGGGTCTGGTCACCCAGGTTTTTGACGAGGACACCATCCAGTCCCTTCAGGGCATCAGCGCGATCGGGCACACCCGGTACTCAACCACGGGATCGAGCGTGCTCTGCAACGCACAGCCGCTGCAATCCACCTCACGAGTTGGAGACATTGCGGTCGCGCACAACGGGAACCTGATCAATACCCGCGCGCTGCGTGCGGAGCTGGAAGCAGAAGGGTGCGTCTTCGAGACGAGCAATGACAGCGAAGTGATCGCCCAGCTTCTGGCGACGAGCCATTTGGGATGCATCGAGGAGACTGTTCGCGCGGTCATGCCCCGGCTCCAGGGCGCTTACTCGCTGGTAATCCTCACGCCCGATAAGCTGGTCGGGGTTCGGGACCCTTACGGCGTACGGCCACTCTGTATCGGGAAAATAAACGGCAACAAGTTCGTTCTCGCTTCGGAGTCGTGCGCGCTGACTCCGGTCGGCGCTCAATACTTGCGTGAGGTCGAGCCCGGCGAAGTGGTCGTGATCGATGCCGATGGGCAGCGTGAGTTCCAGGCGATTCCCACGGTACGCCACGCGACCTGCCTCTTCGAGTTTATCTATTTCGCCCGACCGGACACCATGCTCTACAACAAGTCGCTGCATCAGGCTCGACGTAGAATGGGCCAGATGCTCGCGATGGAGCACCCCTGCCCCGGCGCGCACGTTGTGATCCCCGTTCCGGATACCAGCATTCCCGCAGCAATCGGGTATGCGGAAGCGGCACGCCTGCCCTATAATGAGGGCGTCATCAAAAATCGGTACATTCAGCGCACGTTCATTCAGCCCTCCCAGCGAATGCGCGAACTCGGCGCTCGTATGAAATACACTCCCCTCAAGGAGACTCTCTCCGGCAATCGAGTCGTTGTCGTCGACGATTCAATCGTTCGGGGCACAACAACCGGTAAGCTGGTTAATATGCTCTTTGAGGCGGGTGCGGCGGAGGTTCACGTGCGCATCACTGCGCCACCCGTCAAGAACCCCTGCTACTACGGTATTGATATGGCCAATCAGAATGAATTGGTGGCCGCGAGGCTC
>JBBRJW010000389.1:0-4226 GCA_038218705.1 Chthonomonadales bacterium
CCACCCCAGCAGGCGAAGACCATCGACCAGATCGTACGCGAATCTCACGGCCCCAACCTCGACCAGATCACCATCGATCACTCCCGGCTTCCGGGACCCGCCACCGGCCAGGCGATCGACTTTACCGCCATCTACCGGGCCGCGAGCCTGCCAACCCCAACCTACAGCGCCGACCAGGTGCTTGAGCTGCTCGAATCGATGCCGCCTGGCCTTCCGCTGGAGACCCGCCGTCAGATGGTGAAGGCCGCTATCAACTCGATGGGCAAAGCCATCGGCGCTACCCCCGAGACGATCGTGGCGGATGCTTCGCGAAAGCTCGCGGCGCTGGCATCCTATTCCGAAAACATGGCAAAGCTCACTGCCGACTACACGTCGGCGGCCCAGCAGAAGATTGCGACGCTCGAGGCACAGATCGAGGAGACGAAACGGGGAATCGCAAATGCTACCCAGAAGCAGGGCACGGAGGCCGACCAGTGCGCCCGGCAGTCTCAGCGCCTAGATGAAGTGCTCGAGTTTTTCAGCCTCGACGTTGCGCCGTCGCGGTACGCGCCGTCGCCCGCCGGAGCCGATCCTGGCCGCCCTGCGTAGCAGCTCCTGACTCCACTGCCGGGGCACATCCGATCCGGGTGAGTGCTCGGGCGGCGATATCCGCTGTCAGACCCGGCCGGGAGGTGAAGGGCGCGCACCGGACAACCGATAACCTGGTATCGGGTATACTGGTGCTCACTGCGGGTACAGGGAAGAGGAGTGCGAATGCTGGCAGAGGAGAGCACGCGACAGCGAGTCAAGCCACTTATTGTTATCAAAGCAAGCAGTGGCTGGGCAAGCGTTAACCTGGCTGAGATCTGGCAATTTCGCGACCTTCTCGTCACGCTGGCCGCCCGGGACGTGAAGTTGAGGTACCGCCAGACAGCCCTCGGCGCTATCTGGGTGGTACTCCAGCCGCTCATGGCAGCCGGAATCTTCGCGTTCGTCTTCGGGCGCGTTGCGAACCTGGCGAAGCCTGGCGACCCGATACCCTACTTTGTGCTCAGCTACGTGGGCCTTCTCGGATGGAACATCTTCGCAAGCACGCTCGGCAAGATCAGCGGCAGCCTCATTGGGAATGCGGGGCTCGTCTCCAAGGTCTACTTTCCACGGCTGATCCTGCCGCTCTCCACGGTATGTTCTACCCTGGTCGATTTTGGCGTCGCGTCGATCCTCCTCGTCTTATTGATGATCGCGAACCACATTGTCCCGGGTCCCGGACTCCTTTTGCTTCCGGTCTTTATGGTGCTGCTCCTCATGCTCTCGATTGGAGTGGGCCTGGCGGCGGCAGCGCTCACAGTCACCTACCGTGACGTGCAGTATGTGCTTCCGGTCCTTACAAACCTTCTTCTCTACGCATCGCCCGTAGCCTACACGATTGCCGACGTTCTGCATCGGATTCCGGCGCACCTTCACTGGGCAGTGTATCTCAACCCGCTGGCATCGCTTATTGAAGGGTTCCGCTGGTCCATTCTCGGCCGCGGGGCCATCCATCCCGCCGAGATACTCGGTGCGGCACTCGCTTCGGCCGTGGTCTTTGCATGGGGCGCGCTCTCATTCAAGAAGATGGAGCGCCGGTTCGCAGATGTTATCTAGCGCGGAGAGAATCACTGATGGGCGATAACACAGCCGTCTCAATTGAAAACGTATCCAAGTCATACCGAATTGTCCACAATGTGGTTCAGCACAGTACCCTCGCCGAGCAGTTCGTTCACAAGCTGACCCACCCCCGTGCCGCTCGGCCCGAGTCCGAGACTTTCTGGGCCGTGCGCGACATCTCGTTCGAGGTGGGCCGGGGCGAGGTTGTCGGGATCATCGGGCGAAATGGCGCGGGCAAGTCGACCCTTCTCAAGCTTCTGAGCCGGATCACCGAGCCCACCTCCGGTCAGATCTCGCTCTATGGCAGGCTGGGCAGTCTCCTCGAAGTCGGAACCGGGTTCCACCCGGAGCTGACCGGCAAGGAAAACATCTACCTGAATGGCGCGATCCTGGGCATGCGGAGGCGCGAAATCGATGCCCAACTGGAGGCGATCGTCGAGTTTGCGGGCGTCTCGCAGTTTCTCGACACGCCCGTCAAGCGGTATTCAAGCGGCATGTATGTCCGGCTTGCGTTCGCCGTGGCGGCGCATCTGAACCCCGAGATCCTGGTCATCGACGAAGTTCTCGCCGTTGGCGATATGGAGTTCCAGAAGAAGTGCCTGGGCAAGATGAAGGACGTCGCAAGCGGCGGGCGCACGGTGCTCTTCGTGAGCCATCAGATGCAGGCCATTCAGGCGCTCTGCCAGAAGGCAGTCTTCCTGAAAGCCGGCAGGCTCGATTTCTATGGCGATGTACCCACCGCCATTCGGAAGTATATGGCGAGCGGGCAAAACAGTGTGATCACGGCGAACGACATGCGGCGGCCTGGAACAGGCGAAGTGCGCTTCTCCAAGTTCGACCTGAACAAGCGCACCTACAACTCCCTCGACGATATCACACTCGATATTGAAGTGGCTGCACTGACGGAGCATGCCCCGAACTACTTTATCTCCATAGAGGTCCACAACGCGATGGGAGCCCCTGTGCTCCACCTCGACTCGCGCCTGCTCAACCAGGAGTATGAAGCGATCCCGCGCCGCCGGCTCCGCTACACGGTCCGACAGACACGCCTGGCTCAGGGCGACTACAGGGTCCACGCTTACCTCTGCGCGGCCGGAGTGATGGACAAGTTTGAAGACGCTGCCGAGCTGACGGTTGAGCCCATCCTCCCGTACCCGGCATGGCGCAGCGACTGCGTCAGCAGCGCCGCCTACTACCCGGAGTTCGACATCACCGACCTGCCCCTCGAAGCGGAGGCCGGAGACGAGCTCATAGACACCATCGCATCCTGAACATCGGGGAGGTCGCGCGAACATGAAGAGAGGCTGTGTCACGCTTGTGACTCCCTCCCACGCGGGCGATCTCGAACGATTCTTGCTTCAGAGAGAGTCGATCGAGCGGTGCGGAATCGATCTTCCCCATATCGCCCTCGTGGATGACGAAGACATCCCGCTCTTCCAGTCGATTCCCTTTCAGCGCGGCCTCACGCTCCTCTCATCGCGCGAGCTGCTTCCACCCGCCGTCGAAGCACGGCGAAAGGCCTGGGGAGCTCGACGGCGGGAACTTCGGTACTGGCTGCACCGGCCACCCATCCACGGCTGGTACGTGCAGCAGCTTCTGAAGCTCGGCGCGGCGAGCCGCATCGAGACAGAGGGCATGGTCTGCCTCGACTCCGATACCTTCTTCGTCGGTCGCGCAGTCGATTCCGACTTCTTCACCGCATCGGGCAAGCTGCACCTCTACGCATCCGAAGAGGATAACGACGTGGAGATGGCAGAGTGGGTGGCGCGCTCGATGGACTTCCTCGGTGTCTCTAAGGGCGGGCAGAAGAATTGGCGATACACCCACTCCCCGGTCCCCCTCCACGTTGATTCCGTACGCAAGATGCAGGCGTTCATAACTGACCGGCACAAGCGCCACTGGATGGACGCGATGGCCCTCGGTGATCGTATCATGGAGTACTCCACCTACGGAGTCTTCGCCAGAAACGTCCTCAACCTGGAGTTCCAGGAGCCCGTCGTCCCCTCTCTCTGCACCTACTACTGGTGGCCAACCCAGGCTGCCACTCTTGCCGACGATTTCCTGGCGCGCGTAAAAGCTGAGGGAACCAGGCTCGTCCTGATTAACTCGAACATCGGGCGGGGAGTTGGCGACTACCGGGCTCTGGTCGAGCAGACCTGGCCCCGATGAGATCGAGAGGGAAGGCAGGAGTGCGCCGCCCCTCTGACTAACAGTGGCTCCATAATGCCGGGCATTTGAGAACCGGCCTTCGAAGGAGCCACCCCTATGAATGCATTCAATCCCCTGGGAATCGGCCTGCATAACGTCTGGCAGCTCTCGCACGCGAAGACACGCTCCATCAGCGCCGAGAATTTCGACGGCGCAAAGGGCCGCGCCGGCATGGCGACCGAGGGCACCGGCGCAAGCGCGGCGCGCGACCTGGGCCAGGGCTGGAAGGTATCGCCCTCGATTTCGATTCAGCCGCGCCAAACCGTCACGCTCGCCGAAATCGAAGGCCCGGGAGCCATCCAGCACATCTGGAACACCTGCAGTCCCGACTGGTGGCGCAGGCTGGTCCTCCGGGTCTACTGGGACGGCGAAGAGACCCCCTCGATCGAGAC
>JBBRJW010000390.1:0-4210 GCA_038218705.1 Chthonomonadales bacterium
GCGACCGCGCCCTCGATACCGATCCGCTGCTGCGCGTGGCCATCGATCGTTGTCTCGAACTGCTGCGCAAGGAGTTGGTCCCGCTCCCCGTCGTCCACCAGCAGAGCGATCCCGGCACCTCGCTCCACGCCTGACCACCGGACAACTCGTCCCCCCACCTCGGCAGGTGCGACGCCGACATGGCGCGCTTCTGCGTCCGCCCATGATCGAACCGCCTCTGGTTTGTGGAGATGACAAACCAGGAGTCTCTCGTTCGCTGCAACCATCAGTTCGCTCGATGTTGACTTCCGCCGACCAGATTGAAGGCAGTTCCCCGCCAGCTGACTCCGGACCTGACCCCCAAGATTCCCCCCCTGATGGGTGACTGGCGCGGATCATCACGAATCCGACGCCGTTCGACCGAGACAACGGGACTGCCGATCATCCTCAACCGCTGAAGAGCCCCATCGACGACAGCTGCGACTGCGCAGCTAGGGATTCGCACGCCCATGTTGACTACGCCTGCTAATGGGTGACCCCAAAGATCCCCTTCCTTTCACGACACTTGCTATTGTTTTCGCCGAGCAAACATTTCTTCCTCGCGCCGAATGTAATTCTGGGACGCAAGAGGAGCAATTTGCGCAAAGAGCGCGAAATCACCAGCAAGGCAATCGCCAGCACAGCTGAGCGTTGCCTTTGCCTCCAATTCCAGGGCCACGCGCAAAGCTTCTTCATTGAAACTCGGATGCGAGGCGCGCACCATCCGATCGCCACTGCGGACATAGCACAGATATGCGATGTCGTATCCCTCTCCAGCGATGTGGAGGCCGCCCGTTTCTATTAGACGACTCACTGTGGTCCAGACGCCTGAACCCAACTCGAAATGCGTGGTCACTTGGGTTGTAGAATTGCGAAAGCCGCACCAAATTTCGGGAAGCGCGATGTCCTGTTCTATCCTCCGAAATCCCTTTGCAATGAGACCCGCAAATGCCTCTTCCGCTAACTTCGAAAACGTCTCAAGTGCTTCAGTAACTGTTGTCATGCAAACTCCACCTCATTGTGGGGCAATCCATTGCCAAAGTGTCGTGACTTCACCATTGATCATGACGTAGCCCGCTCTTGAACGTTGCCAGCCGGCGTCGATAAGCATTTCCATCTCGCGAGTGTAAAATATGCTTCCGTTGTTCCATCGCGCTGCATCTCGCCCGATGTCATAGATCTTAATCCCCTTTGCGATTACGTTCTGCAACCAGCTGGTGTTTTGAGCCATAAGTTCCGCTTCGTCCAGCATCTTCCCGGCGGTCTCCGGCTCAAATGGTTCAACGCCGGGCACTTGTGTTAGAGCTTGTCTAACTCGAGGCATCGTTTCGCCTAACAGCACAGCGCCGCCTGCTGCGTGCTCCACACCCAGGTATCCTAATAGCGACGTGATGGCGCTGTACGCTATTGCTCCGCCAACCACGATGCCGCCGCCAATTGTGGCACCAATCCCACGGGCATTGATGCGTTCCCAATACTCTTTTTCTGTAATTTTGTGCGCCGATAAAGCCTTGACGTCTCGATCGAGGGCAAAACCGGCTGCCTCCTGTCGACCGCTAGCGTCAAGAAGCAAAAGGGGATTATTCAATACATAGGTATATCGATTCCATTTCCCAGGGTTCTTAGAGTTTCTATGCGAATCAAGCTCTGGATCTGCCGATAGGAACCGGCCGGCGTTTGCGTTGTAGTACCGGGCATGCATGTAGTCGATGTAGTCTGCAGTCGCGCCGATCGTGTTCCCGAAATCGCGTTCGTGTCCCGTGAAGTGCATCGGATCGATGCGATCGTAGCCGGCGTCCAGCTCTGCTCGAAGCGGGGTCACTTCCTCACCGAAGGGTAGATAGTCGTGGCGGGCCATGAGGGCTGCACTCTGTGCCGTCATGAGCCGTGGCGTGCCTAGATGGTCGAGGTGGTAGTGACGGCGTCCGCCTTCGCCCAGCGGCCGCTCTCCTCCCAGCATCTGCCCTTCCCGATAGACGAAATCCTCGGTCCAGCTCCAGTCGGCGCTGCCTGCGTACGTCAGATCGTACAAAGGGTAGTAGTACTGCCGTAGCACAAGTCCGTCCGGGCCGCGGAAACTGAACGTCCAACCGGCGCCGTTCCCCACCGCGATCCGCTGATCGTCCGCCGTGTAGAGGTATGACTCCTGCACGTTCCCCGTTTTGAGTGTCACAGAGTTGAACGAATCGTACGTATACGAGTTCGCGGAATCACGTGTCACGTTGCCGGCTATGTCATACAGCACGACTCCGTCGTTGATGTGGTTCGTGCTCGCCTGGATAACAAAATTTCTTTCGGAGGCCGCTCCCCCGAGGGGCGTGGTCGTGACCTTGGTCATGTTCCCGTACACGTCGTACTCGTACGCCTGCGAGGCGTTGGGGGCGGCATAGTTCGCGCTGCCGGACGTCAGGCGACTAACGGGGTCATAGACGAACGTGTTGTTCCGTCCGTCGCTGTTCGCCCCGATCGCTTTGACGTTGCCCGCGCCGTCGTACGCGTAGGTGCCGGTGGTCCAACTTCCGGTGCCCAGCGACTGGCTTTCGATGCGGCGTTTCAAGCTATCGCTTGTCGTGCCGGTGCCGGCAGAGGTCGCAGCTGGCGCCGGCGCGTTCAAGGCGGAGGTTCCCGGAGCGGAAGGAACCGAAACCCCTGCCGGGAGTGAGAGCTGCAGGTACTTCACCCGCGGATGCTGTTTGAGGGCGTCAACCTTTTCGTGAGGAATGGTCACGACCAGGCGGTCGAGCATTTTGCTCTCGACCTTGCCGCCCAACACCACAAGGTCGGGGTCCGCTCCTCTGCCCGGCCGGAGAACGAGAATATATCGCTCGCCGTTGGCGGGATTTCCTCCCGCATTCGAAGCAATGCTCGCGATCGGCGCGGAAACAGGCTTCGCATTGTCGCTGGTTGCCCCAGAGTCTGCCATCGCCGCACAGGCGATGCACAGAGTACCGAGACTCGCCAGCCAAATCGGAATTGTTCTCATTGTGCTTTCCCCTGGAGTTGCAGAATGTTCGCGGCCAGAATCGCCGAGCCTGTGCTCGTGGCCGGCGAACCGGAAGTGGTGAGGCTGAGAGCCTGCAGTGCCTGATTCAAAGCTGTGGTCATCGCGTTGATATGAGTGGCCAGGATCGCACCGCCCGGCGCGGGCGCGGGAACTCCCGCCGGAAGAATCCCCGCCCAACCCGTGCCTGCCTGACCCGACACGGCACGGATCGCGTTCAGCGCGGTCATCAACTCGGTGAAGTGGGCGGCCGCAATCAGTCCTGAAGCCGGGGTAAATGTCATCGCCGTGGCGAGGTCCGCATTACTGTAGGGTGACACGTCAGTCCCACTTCGGGCGGCTCTCACCTTGTAAACATACGCCAGCTGCGACAGTCCGGTCGAGTCGGCATATGACGTACCGCTGAGGACCTGAAACACCTGCGTTCCCGATGCGGACTGGCGCTGCAGCTCGTAGTAGCTTGCTCCGCTCACCGCAGACCATGAAATACTCACGGACCCGTTTCCGTATGTAGCGGCCAGGCCTGTCGGAGCAGTGAGAGGCGGGGAAACGTCTTAGGTGTCAGAGCTTCAGTCATCGCATCCAGCGCTCGATTCCCTCGTCATATTGTAGAGGGTTGGAAGGTCTCTGCCCCTTTTGGGGCTTTTCGTGGGCCATCTGACGTGGGCTTCGAGCGCCTCGCCGCCGCCGAACAGCATCCCACTCCCTTGCGAGGACACACTTCGGCCATCCGAGGAGCTCGGCGGTGGCGAGGTGGGCAGCGGGGGGCAGAAGAGATCGGCGCGGTCAGACGCGCAGCAGGGGCAGCGCGTGGTCCAGCAGATCGTTCATCGCCGGGTCCCGGCGGAGGCGGCGCTCGCATTTGGCGATCAGCTGCGAGATCCGGCTCGACGTCCGCAGCCGCAGCGAGGCCGCGATCAGGCTCAGGCGATGCCAGCCCTCATACCAGCCTAACCACGCGCATAGCTCACGCAGCATGCCGCCATGCCCGTGCCGGATCGCTCCCGGCGCTACACCCGCCAGGCGCGCCACCGTCTCGATCACCCGTGGCATATGCGGCCGGCCGGCGGCGCGCTGCTCCTTCGGATGTGCTGACGATCGCGGCTTCGACTCGACCAGCTTCCGCATCCGCGCCAGCCAGACGTCGGTGCCGAGGAAGATGCCGTGACGGACTTGCGCCCACAGGCTCTC
>JBBRJW010000391.1:0-4207 GCA_038218705.1 Chthonomonadales bacterium
GAGCTCTCGGTCGTCTGCGACCAGGTGGGCTCCCCCACCCATACGCTGGTGCTCTGCCGGGCGATCGCGAGCCTCCTCGGATCGCCGCTATACGGCACCTACCACGTGACCGGCTCCGGCTCCTGTTCATGGTACGAATTCGCCCAGAAGATACTCGAGCTTGGCGGCCTCGAAGGCATCGCCGTCCATCCTATGCCTGCAGAGAAGTGGCCTTCGCCCACCCGGCGGCCCGCCTATTCAGTGCTACGGCACTACGCATTTGAGCTGCAGGGACGCCCCGACTTGCCCCACTGGAGCGAAGGCCTCGCGGAGTATCTGGAGCTGCGCGCGCAGGCGAAGGACTCTGCCCCCGCGAACAGCTAGGCGCCAGACAAGCAGAAACAGAGACGAGCTTCCTGCCATGCCGACGGGAAGCTCGCTTCTGTTTGGAGGCAGCGGCGGACTAGAAGTCGCCGCGCAGGTACTCATCGATGGTGGCGACCGCGCAGACTTTTCCGCTGCTGCGCGAGGCGAGCGAGAGCAGAAGCGCGCGTGCGGTATCGAGGCTCGTAAGGCAGGGAACGCCGGCCTCCACGCTGGTCCGCCGGATCTGCGCCGCCTCGCGCTCAATTCGCTTGTCCGTCGAGAGCGTGTTAATGAGCAGGTCGATCTTGCTGCTCTTGATAAGGTCGACGATATTGCCTTCCCCCTCATGCAGCTTCATCACGCTCTCCGCAGCCACACCATTTTCCACGAGGTGACGGCAGGTGCCCTGAGTGGCGAATATCCTATAGCCGAGGTCCGCGAACTCTCTGGCAATCTCAAGCGCTTCAGCCTTATCAGCATCGGCCACTGTAAAGATGATGCTTCCGCCGCTTACCGGCAGCCCGATTCCCGACGCGACCATCGCCTTATAGAGTGCCTGGGGATAAGTGGAGTCGAGCCCCATGATCTCGCCCGTACTCTTCATCTCTGGCCCCAGACCGATGTCAACCTTCGCGAGCTTCTGGAAGGAGAAGACCGGGGCCTTCACGGCAATCGAGCCCTGACTTGGCCAGAGGCCCGACTCGTATCCCTGCTCCTTGAGCGTCTGGCCCAGCATTACGCGCGTGGCGACCTGCACCATGGGTATACCGGTGATCTTGCTCAGATAGGGTACGGTTCGGGATGCACGCGGATTCACCTCGAGCACCTGGGCGGTATCGGTGGCACGGTCGACGACAAACTGAATGTTCATCAGTCCGCGAACCTCGAGAGATCTCGCCAGAAGGGTCGCATTGTGCACAATCTGGTCGATCACCTGTGGCGAGAGTGACTGCGGAGGATATACCGCCATGCTGTCCCCGGAGTGAACCCCAGCGCGCTCAATGTGCTCCATGATCCCTGGCAGCAAGCAGTCGACTCCGTCGCTGATAACATCGACTTCGACCTCTTTACCCAGCACGTACTTGTCGACCAGTATGGGCGAATCGGGCGACACGTCCACTGCATAGTGCATGTACCGCTCAAGCTCGGATGCTGAGTACACAATCTCCATCGCCCGCCCACCCAGCACGTAGGAGGGGCGCACCAGCACCGGGTACCCGATCTCGTCGGCCACCACGAGCGCGGCCTCCATGTTCGTAACGGCGCGGCCGGCAGGCTTTGGGATTCCGAGCGATGTGAGGACCTTTTCAAACCGGTCCCGATCCTCCGCGAGATCAATCGAATCGAAGGAGCTGCCGAAGATCCGGATGCCCGCCTCATGAAGCGGCTTTGCGAGATTAATAGCCGTCTGCCCGCCGAACTGCACGATTACGCCCTCGGGCTCCTCGCGATCCAGCACGTTGAGCACATCCTCCGGCGTTAGTGGCTCGAAGAAGAGTCGGTCAGACGTGTCAAAGTCGGTCGAAACCGTCTCCGGATTGTTATTGATAATGAGCGCGTCGTAGCCCGCCTCACGCAGAGCCCAGACGCAGTGAACCGAGCAGTAGTCGAACTCGATCCCCTGCCCGATTCTGATCGGCCCCGAGCCGACGACGACGATCTTCTTTCGCAATTCCGTCAAAGCGCACTCTCCCCCTGTTATTCCAGTGCTCCCCGAGGCATCCGGGGAGAGCAGGCACTGCTTACCTATACGCACCAACACGCTCGCGCCGGCTACTCCTGAGCGGTTAGAGCTTCTGAATCGGATTCGAGAACCGCATCCGGCGCATCTTCGCGAGCGATCGCGCCTGCCGTACCGCGCGGGCCACTCGCGGCGCGCTTGCGGGTTACGAGCTCGGTCTCGCGCGCAATGCGCTCCAGCCAGGAATCCACGGCGGATACCAGCGCCTCCGCCGAGGGACTCGGCGCGATGAGAAGGTCGTTGACGCACACGCCGATCTCAGCGCAGGCAATCCTGAGATGCTTCTTTACGATGTTGACCCGCTTCAGCGACTTCTCATCGCGGGCATCGGCGCTCAGCTTTCTGCCGAAGTCGTCGAGCGTTCGATAGTACGCGAACATCGCCCTGATGCGCACCAGCTCGCGCCGCACAAGACGGCGGCCCTCCTGATTCGGGTCGCGCTCTGCAATCACCAGCAGCAGGTTGCGGTAGGCCTCCTCGGTCGGCGTGAGCTCCAGGTATCGAAAGGCCGCCGTAAGCTCGTCCAGCGTGATTTCGTAGCGAAGGTCGTGCTTTGGCGAGGCGGCGTATGCCCAGCGAATGGCTATCAAAAAGGTCCCGAGCGTGACACCACAGCCGATCCAGAACGAGCCGAGCGTAAATCCAAAATAGTCGAGCGCAAATCGCGCTCCGATACCCAGAAGAATGGCGAGAAGAAGGCCGATTAGCAGCCTCCGGGCCATGACCTCCTCACGACGAGCATGCAGCACGTGGGAAATCCGCTCATCCTCTTCCGGCTTTCTCGCTCCCTGCTTTCCAGGTCGCCCTGCAGCAACCAGAAAAGTCCCTGTCGGCTGGCGCACCCACTGAATATCCTCGCCAAGGAACTGTCCGAATGGAACGCTCAGCTTCTTCTCAAGCTTGCGCGCGATCCCATCCTCGATATGCTCCAGACCAAACCGCATGGTGACCCGCTTCCTATCGCATGCGCCCGTCAGCCTGGCTGGCGGAGCTGCAGCACCTCTTCAACCGCCTGTTCGACGGCACGCGACTGCTGCTGAATATCGGCTGTTACCTCCGCCATCTCATGGGTAAACGCAACGTCTCCCTGGTAGCCCATCTGAAGCCTTGCCATCGAGCTCGTCGCGGATGCGAGAGCATGGGTAATCGCTTCCTGCTGGGCATTGAGCCGCTCCAGTCCGCGGGCCAGGGCACGCCCGTTCTCGAGGCGACTCTGGCAGAGCCGAAGACTCTGCTCTCGCGACTGGCGTACCACGGGATCCATCTCCGCTTCGAGACGGGCCGCGATCCGGGCCTCCTCGGCCTCCAATTCGTCCGGCGAGTGCGATCCGAGCAGCGGCAGGATAGAGCGCTTGCGCGCCTCGATTGCCCGATTCGCCGCGAGAAGCCCGTTCAGCTCCTTCAGCAGCGTGGCATGCGAGCTGCTGCTTTCGGGCTCCGGCATGGCCGCGATGGCCAGAAGCGCGTCGCAGTAGAGCCGTTCCGGACGCGAAAGGTTGAGCAGGGGCAGCACTGCCTCGAGCTCCGTGGGATCCACCGATCTGGCGAGACGCCGCTTCGGCCTCGTTCTCGCTGCGACTACGATGCCCGCCACGATACAGGTCATCCAGGCCGTAAGCCCGACCCACAGAGCTGCGGCTGCCGCCAGCAGCACCCCGACCAGCATGGCGACCACAGCCGAAATCGCCAGGGCAATTCCCATGAACCCTTCGCGCCGCTGCCGGGCCCGGAACGCCTCGCGCTCGCGTTCGGTTGGCTCCCGCATCTTGACAATGCGCGGGCCACCAATGCCGTCCTGCCGGGAGAGTCGGTATGGGATCCAGCCAGCCCAGCGGATCTCATCCATCAGGTAGTCGTTCAGGGGCGCGGTCAGGCGCTCCTCGATGGTTGCGCCCAATTCGGGATCGATATCTCGCAATCCGAGACGCATATCGCACCCCCTGCTCGAAGGCGTTCTCCGTAGACCAACCTGCCTATGGCAGGAGGAGAGCACTGCCTATCTGCCCGCTTCACGCTGGCGCGCCTGCTACTCGTCCTCCGAATCGTAGGAGGAGTAGTAGTACGGTGTCGCCGCCTCAAACTCCGCTGCGCACGTGTCGACCATTTTGTAGACGGGCAGGA
>JBBRJW010000392.1:0-4206 GCA_038218705.1 Chthonomonadales bacterium
CGCAGTTCGCCTTCATCGACGGCTGGAATGAGTGGGTGGCGCAGCGGTTCACCGTTGGGGCGGGTCAGGGCGGCGCTTTCCTGGGCAAGGCGCTTAAGCCCGGCGAGACCTTCTTCGTGGATGCCTATAACGAGGAGTACAGCCGCGATATTCAGCCGATGAAGGGCGGGTACGGCGACAACTACTACCTCCAGCTCGTGGCCGCCATGCGTCGCTTCAAGGGCGTCCGGCCACAGGGGGCTGCGAGCCCCGCGAAGGCCATCCGCCTCACATCCGATTTCAAGCAGTGGGCGGAGGTCACGCCCGAATATCGCGACGCAGAGGGGGACACGGTTCATCGAGACTTCCGCGGCTGGGGAACCCTCCACTACAAGAACGAGACGGGCCGTAATGATATCACCACGGCAAAGGTGGCCAGGGATGACGCGAACGTCACGTTCTATGTGAAGACCGCAGCCCCGCTTACGCCACACACGGACCCGAACTGGATGCTTCTGCTGATCGACACCGACCAGGACGCCGCGACCGGCTGGAACGGGTACGACCTGATCGTTGGCGAGAAGGTGGGCGCGGGGACGACGAGCGTGCGGCGCGTGAGCGACGGCAAGGTGTTCCAGGCGCGCTATCGGGCCGCAGGCTCGGAGATGATGATCGCTCTACCCCGATCGCTCCTTGGCGATCCGGGCGGCCGACTCGCTTTCGACTTCCACTGGGTCGACAACGTGCCCCTCACCGGGAGCATCCTCGACTTCTGGACGCAGGGCGACTCGGCCCCGGACGGCCGCTTCAACTACCGATACGAGAGCAGCCCGCGTACTGAGCGCTGACGGCCGTCGGGCTGAGCATTTGGCTCCGGTCCGCTTGCGGTCACGCCAGCAGGCGCTGCCCACGTCGTTCGACAAAGGACAGCACCTCGATACATGCCCCGGCGATCGCGACTCGCTTGCGGTCGAGCGCGTCGGGGTCCGGCCCAAACTCACGAGCCAACTCAACGCGCAGCGAGCGCGCCATATCGACGGCGGCGCTCATACTGCCTAATTGTTCCAGGCTGGCCAGCTGCGCCACAAATAGCCCGGTCTCGACCGGATGCAGCAGAAAGTCTCTGATGAGTTGGTAGTGCCGGCGCGATGCCTGGAGACGCATGAGCAGCTCCGGGCTCGGATCGGGGTGGTCCTCAAAGAGCAGCCGAAGCCGCAAGAGAGCTTCGTCGGCAGCAGCGGAGTCGTCCGGCAATCCGTTCTCGAGATGACACTGCGCCAAATGCTCGCGCCAGGGAGAGCGAGCGATCGTCTCCAGGCTCGCCTGAACGAGCTCGGTCGGCAGCTCACCTCTGAGTAAGTACTCCTCGACTATTCCGACAGCCTCCCGGATGTTATACTGCGGCTGCACGTCGCCACTGAGGCTCGTCCGTGACACCCGATGCCGCCAGTAAGGCAACTTCGGGTCCTTGCTCGGGTCAGCCCTTCCCGGCGGGACCTCGTCGATGACGGTTAGCGGGTTATCGCCCTCCATTGCGATACCGCGAATTGCATCGATGATCTCATCCGCGCTCAGCGCGATAGAGTGGAACGAGGCATCATCAAAATCACTCCCGCCAGGCGTAACCCAGAGCTTCATTTGTGAGCACGCGGAGGTAACGTCACTCCTGTTCATACCCCACTGTGAAATGCCGCGCCACATCCCGATAACATCCGGGTCGCGACGTTCCAGGGCGGAAACCATCTCCTCGACGCTCGCTTCCAGGGCTGTCCGGGGACCCGTGAATACGTATATATGGGCGCCCTCCTGGTATTGGAAACCGGGCCAGCTTCCAGGCGACGCAGATCTCAGGTCGATGGGAAAGGCAGCGAGAATCCCATACGGAACCGTCTCGATGGTCTCCTCACGTGCGGGAATCGGGTCAGCAAGAAGTACTTTCCTCGACCGGGCTCGAAAGACCATCGTGGCACACCTGAACTCGTGCCCACGCCCTTCCTGACACCGGCGACAGATTCGGTCACGGAGGTGGCCGACGCACCAGCAGCGGGCGGTCTCTCCGCAGGTCCGTCGAACCACCTCGGCCACGAACGCAGTGTAATCGAATTGTTGGGCTCCAGGTTCATAGAGCACCGTCTCAGGGTTCTGATCGCCGTAGACCAGGTAGCATACTTCGGGCGCACGACAGGAGAGAGTGATACGGCAGAGACCATCATCTGGAATTGGTCCGGACCGCAAGAACGGCCTTTCGCCGGCGAATGGCGATTGCCGCGCAACCTCAGCGATCACGCTTTCCCGGCCACCCGCGGGTATCACAATTCTCTGATATCTCATCCGAAAACCGCCCTTTCTCCCAGATCGCTCGCCGCCCACCCCGAGCAGCGGAACTGCTCCGCACGCGTGCCCCGATCGGTCACGAACCACGGATGGGTCAGCAGCTTGCGTCAAGGCGCGCAAGCTATAATAGACCTGCGTCGGACGCTGCCATGGCTCGGCGCTCGTTTCGTGCGCACTCCAGAATGGCGGTATCTGCGGCCATGGCACGACCTGACTCCCGTGCACACACCGCGTTGATGCCTGCTGAGCTCCGGACGACCGGTGTCGAACGCAGGGGCTCAGGTCCTCGCCACCCCTCAATAATTACCCGAAATTCGACAATTGCATGATGGGATCACTGTCATCCTTCTGCGATTCCGCGCGCACGGCTCCGGGGTGAGCGGCGTGTCCACTGAAACGGCCGTGATCGCCCCAGCGGGACCGGTCGCGCGTTTTACCCCAGTGGCCCGAGGCCTCGCACCCATTCGGCCGTGAGCTCGTATCCCTATCTGACGGCTTACAGGAGCCCCACCCGCGTGGTTGCGGCTGATAGCCTTTGGAAAGAGGAGATTTGAGCTTCAAGGCCATCAGCATTTTTGTACTGTGCTACCTCGTGATTGTCGCCGGAGACCGCTCGCCCCGCAAGCTAGACCGCCCCGCAGCCGGGCTGCTGGGCGGTGTTTTCATGGTCGCCTTCGGAGTCTTGACTCGTCATGAGGCCCTGCACGCGATCGACTTCCCGACGATCGGTCTCCTCCTCGGCATGATGATCGTCATCCACTACGCCACGGCATCAGAGCTTCTCAATGTACTGGCGCTGAAGCTCCTGCAGCGGAGCCATACCGACAGGCAGCTCCTCTGGGTGGTCTGTATGGTCGCCGGCGTACTCTCCGCGCTCTTTATCAATGACACGATCTGTCTGCTGATGGCTCCCCTACTCCTGACGGCTACCAAACGAGCATCCCTTCGGGCCGAACCGTATCTGCTGGGGCTTGCGACGAGCAGCAATGTCGGCTCCGTGATGACGCTGACCGGTAATCCGCAAAACATTCTGATCGGGCAATCTGGTTCCTGGTCCTGGGTAGCCTTTGCGGTCCGAATGGTTCCGATAGGTCTGGTCTGCCTGGCGAGTAACACCGCGATCATCGGCTTTCTCTACAGGAGTACTCTTACAGGCGCGCGCTTCACCCTCGTCGAAGAGGAGCGCTCACCAGGCGGCGCGCTCCAACCCCGGCTCGCCGCGAAAACACTGATCGTGCTATTCGGAATGCTGGTGGCCTTTGTCCGAGGGGCGCCGCTGGATATGTCGGTGCTCGTAGCAGCGGGCGTGCTGCTTGTCTGGGCGAATCGGCCCTCGGAGGATGCTCTGAACGCGGTCGACTGGCCGCTCCTGCTCTTCTTCGCCGGCCTCTTCGTTATCGTCGAGGGGATCATAAAGACGCAAGGCCACTGGCTCATCCAGTGGCTGCCCTCCTTCACGGAGCGGCCGGGGAGCTTCTGGCGCCTCTGCTGGTTCTCGTTTGGCTCGGTGATCGGGTGCAACCTCTTCAGCAACGTTCCGTTTGTAATGCTGCTGCGCGGCTTCATAACTCCCCTGCAGCATGCGCCGCTGCTCTGGCTCGTCCTCGCGATGTCGTCGACCTTTGCTGGAAACCTGACCATGGTCGGAAGCGTGGCGAATCTCATTGTCGTCCAGCGCGCCCGAAACGATTGCCCGCTCACTTTCTGGGCATTCCTGCGAGTGGGAGTGCCCTCGACCCTGCTCACCACACTCGTCGGCGCGCTGGTACTGTGGATGTATCATCGGCTGAGCTGGGTGTAAGCGCCCCGCCACGCCGCACTTCCTATTCGAGCAAAACCACGCAGGCAGGAGGTAACGCGCACAGAGGATAGGCTGCATAAGAAGTCAGCCAG
>JBBRJW010000393.1:0-4203 GCA_038218705.1 Chthonomonadales bacterium
TCCGGCGGGAGCGCGCCAATCCCTGCCTCCAGCTCCGCAGTGGCCGGCAGTCGGAGCGCACGCTCCATCCAGGCGTAGACCGAGCCCCCATCGCTGAAGGCAGCTCCCAGCACCGGCCGCCGCGAATCGACCCGGTAGCGCCACAAGCCGGGGGGCGCTTCAGCAAGTCCGCCGCGCCCTTCGTCCCACACCACACGGATCGCCCCGGAGGTGCCGAGATTAACGGCCAGTCGGTCTGGGCCCACGCAGCCGCTCCCGATGTTTCCGCATGCGCCGTCGCCCACCGCCGGAAACCAGGGTATTTCGGCCAACAGGGGCCAGCGCGCCGAGTACTCCTCGCAAAGGCCGCGCGTCGGCGCGGAGAAATCGACAATTGGCGAGAAGAGCGACTCATCCAGGCCCAGGGCATAAATCAGCTCGAGATCCCATCGCTGCTCATTCTGAAGGAAGAGTCCGGTGCCGGATGCCATGGAGATCGATAAGCGCCGGGCGTGGGGGCCGAACCAGCGGCAGAGCAGAATCTCGCTTGGCGAGACCCAGTGTGCGACTGAGGAAAAGAGGCTGCTCTGCGTCTCGCGCAGCCAGGCGAGCTTCGCCGGGTAGTAAGACGAGTGGAAGACACAGCCCGTGCGGGCATGGACCGCCGGCTCGTCGTGTCTGGCTGCCAGCTCCCGGGCCGCCGACTCCGCGCGGGTATCTGCCCAGCTATAGATAGGCGTCACCGGCTCATTAGCCGCGTCTAGCCCGCATAGAGAGTGCCAGTATGTGGATACGCCCACCCCGGCAAGCCCTGATCCGGCCTTCTGCGCGTAGGAATGAGCCTCGTCGATGCATCCCTCGACGGTCTCCAACAGCCGACCGGCCGCCATCGTAACGCCGCCGTCCGGCGTCGTGTCCATGGCGTATCGGGCCTGGGAGTGCCCGGGGCCGACCTGCCGGCCGCGGCGATCCCAGAGCAGGGCCCGGGCCGAAGAGGTGCCGATGTCCAGAGTGAGAACGAGCTCGTCCGCTGCCTCCATAAGGGGGATCAGCGCCAGGTCGCGGGCACGTGGAACTCTGCGTCCCCATAGAGCATCTGGATCAGATTGAGCTGGCCAGCATGGTAGGCCATATTGCGAAGAGGACTCATGATTAGGTTCTCGCCAAGAAACTCACCCCGGGGATGCGTGAAGCGCTTCTGAAGGTCATCGTCGCTCAGGCCCCGGATGGCCTGCGCAAGCTCGCGAGCGGAGATCACAAGCTGCTCCTGGGCATCCTGTCCGTTGGCCAGCTTCACCTCGAGCATGCCTCCGTTTGATGTCTCGACCGGGCCTCTCCGAAGCACGGCGGCAAACGTACGATTGACCGCAACGCACTCGCCCGCCTGTTCGAGAATCGAGCGCGTAGGAGCGCTCCCCTCCACCTGCGGATGCCAGACCAGTCGATCCTCAGGAGTAGTGGCGACGAAGTGCGCCATCGCTTCGGCCATTCGCTCGGTCTGGCGGGCAACATAATCCGTAACCTTCATCGTCCCTCCCCTTTCAGACATCCCTCACTTCGACTTCGTCGCGACTCTCTGTGAACTCTCGAACTGATAGCTCTCCAGTCGGCAGTCGTAGAACGGCTTCAGGAGCCGCATCGATTTCAGCACCGCGTTGGTACATGCCGCCCCGCTCCGAAGCGACGCATGCCGGCGCGGATAGACGATCCCAAATACCGCGTGCTGCCCCTTCACGCGCCGAACGCGCTCCGCGAATTCGCGAAGCCGATCCGGCGTAAGCGCCGCGCCCCGGGAAGGCTGCCCCTCCTCATCGGGAATCTGGAAGGCAGCGATCTCTGGATGCATCTCCAGATACCGGGAGAGCTCGTCTGCGTTTGCCGCAAGACTTGCGGCAAACCGCAGCTTCTCGTCCGCGTAGTCCTCCACGAATACCGTTACGCGCACGCGATCCCGGCTTACTGCGACGCGATAGTGAACGAACGGCTTATACGCCTTTGGCGAGGGCGAGAAGGCGACCCAGGTCTCCTCGGGCGCATTCACGGTTCGACGAAGGTGCTGCGCGACGTGTGGACAGGCCGGGTAGTCGCCCATCTTTGCAATGCGTGCCGGGAGGAGGCCGGCTATCTGTATCAGCTTTGGCTTAACTATTTCACGGAGCCGGGGCATCCGCGCCTCGAAACCGGGCACCTCGAAGACAGCAAAATCCTCGGCCGCAAAACCCGCAAATGCGGGGCCCTGCATCGCCGCCTCAAGCGCGATCTCGCGCGCCGGCCGTTTGGAGCTCATAGCTCGCCCCTCTCCGCACTGCTCAGGTACTCTGCCCAGGCAGCAGCCACGCCCCCGGCTGCGGCATCCCCGGAGTGAGTGTAGATACGGTATCGCCGCCTGAGTGGTCTCTCCGGCGTGATCTCGACGGGCTCCTCCTGGAAGAAGGCCGAGTTAGGGGCAAATGGCCCATAGTCGCGAGTAAACCACTGGCTCGGATAGTCACGATTATGAGGATGCACAAAGCACGCGATCCCCGCCGTGTGGCGGCCGAGGCGCCCGGAGCAGTCGATCCATGATGCCGATCGGCGGTAGGTACCGCTCTCGTTGGTCTGCCCCTCGGAGTTTTTCATCTGGCCACCGCTGCGCCCTGTCAGCCCTTCGGCAGCGCGAATTTGCGGGAGCCCCGCTTCGTTGGTCGGATCGAGCCTTACGGAGGCGCCAGCCGGCGCGCTCAGTGTGAAGTCCAGGTCGAACGCGCGCCGATCGGCAGGCATGTCGTAGAAGGTAAACCTGCGCCGGTCCTGAAGCTGCGTTGTGCCGTCGAAAGCGACCCACTCGCAGGTCTCGGTCCAAGCGCCAACGTCACCGGAGACCACCTCTTCAAAGGTGCGGTGGAGAATACGACCGCTGTTGTACCGCTCGTGCCAGAACTCCTCGCCATTGACGCGCCCGTGACCTATCCAGAGGCCGTGATGATGCCTGTAATCGATGGGAGCATCCGCCACGAGTGAGAGGCCATTGTCGGCCCGGATAGGAGCGAGGTATGGCTTCCAGAGGTGCTCGCCGAAGTGGTACTGCGCGTACTCCTCACCCCCTACTCGAATTATGAGCTCCTCGCGCTCAAGCATTACCTCGACCATTGGTGGGCTCCCCCGCGGCATTTGAAAATATTCTACCCGCGAACGCGGCGGCTGCCCACAGGCAGCCGGGCAGGAAGAACGCCACTCTGGCGCGGCGTGAGCCAGAGGGGAAGTGTGAAGGCGCGGCTTCCGGCTCAGGAGTGGACGGTGAGGACGGCCTTGCCAGGGTAGGTGCGATCCATCAGCTCCCGGGCGATCCTATCCACGTCCGTCCAGTCGGCCTCCAGGCTGATCCGAGGAGTCAGTCGCCCTTGCGCCACCAGGCCCGCGAGCCGCTTCAGGCCGACTGAAGCAGCCTCCACGGTCCGAAGCTCGTCAAAGAGGAAGAAGCCGTAGAGCGTCGTCATTCCGGTACCGTAGAACTTTGAGGCGTTAAAGGTGACCTCGCCGCCCCCCGATGTTCCGAAGAGAACGACCTTCGAGCCCTCCTCCACCAGCGCCAGCAGGTCCGTGAGAACTTCACCACCCACAGAGTCCAGAGCGAGCGAGTAGGGCCCGAAACGCTCCGCGCCGGTGAGTCGGTCGCCGATGACCACATGCTCCGCGCCAGCCTCGCGCACCTGGGCCTCCTGCTCCGACCGGCGAACATGCGCAACGGGAATAGCGCCTGCCAGGCGCGCAAGCTGAAGCGCAAAGTCGCCCACACCCCCGGTTGCGCCGGTAACGAAGACGCGCTTCTCAAGGAGAAAGCCTCCCTTCATCAGCGCATGCATCGCAGTGAGCCCGGCTACCGGGAGTGCCGCTCCCTGCGCGAAGGTGACGCTTTCGGGGAGCTCCGCGAGCTGGTTGGTTGGAGCGGCTATGCGCTCTGCCCAGGCGCCCGAGCGGAGCATTCCCACCACGCGCGCCCCGGCGGCAGGGCCGGTACCGTCCGCGGCAGCCTGCTCCACCTCACCGGCGAAGTCCCAGCCGGGGCGCCAGCCCGGGCGCGGCGACCGCGACATACGGACTTCGCCGCGGTTGAGTGAGATCGCGCGCACTCGAATCGAGGCTTCGCTCGGAAGCGATGCAGGCACCGGGAGCGCACCCAACAACAGCCGGCCCGGCTCAGCAGAATCTACGATAACGCCACGGTTTTCACTCATCATTCACCTC
>JBBRJW010000394.1:0-4196 GCA_038218705.1 Chthonomonadales bacterium
CTTGCGCGCGATCAGCGAGAGGGTCTCTGCCCTCGGCACAAACTCAACAATCGCGCGGGCTCGGCTCGTCGCAGCGGCAAAGAGGGCTTTGGCGGCCTCTGTCAGCCTGGCGGCCACAAGGACGGAGGCTGCCTGCGTCATCGCGTCGGTCTTGCCCTGCTCGTCCTTGAAGTCCGTGCCCAGAGCGATCTCGGCTGCCAGCGCGCGAGCGGCAGGGGTCTCCCCGGCCTCCGCCTCTTTTGTGGCGAGGAGCAGCATCGCATTCTGCTTCGCGCCGGCATCGGCAAGCTTGGCGAGTGCATCGTGTGCGCCCTGAAACCACTTCCTGCCGCTCCCTGCGTCGCCCGCAAGCATCTCCGCCGCGCCGATCTCGGCGTAGGCCCGTGCCCGGCTCTGCGGGTCGGTAATGGGTCCCGTCGCGGCCGAAGCCGCCTGGAAGAGGTCGACAGCGGCCGGCGGTATCGCAGGCGCGGCCGACGCTCGAACGGTGGTTGCCGCACACACTGCGGTCATCTGGAGGCCGAGACGGAGAGCGCTTCTGTTCAGCATGGGAGAGTGTTCTTTCAAAACGCTCGGCGAATACCTGAGCTTAGCTGGATCGTACACAGAGTTCGGTATTGTACACTCTTCCTCGTCACTAACTCCATCGAGCAGAAGCGGTCCCGTTCACAGGCATTTCGCAGCCGTATGCTCTCGGCGCTATGCCGTGAATGTGAGGGATCGCGAAGGGGCGCCCGTCGCCGGTCCCGTCCGCGCATCTCCGGCACGAAGCCAATTCGCGCCGGATGTGGCGGTAAGAGGCCGCTTCGACTGGCGGCAGCCATGCAGGTCTTGTAGATTTCCAATGACATTGCTGTTGGCAGCCGGGGCCGCTTGCGCTTGCTCCATCATTCTGGCGATCTGGGATTGCCGGCCGGGCGGTTCGCGCGGGACTGAATCACCATCTCTGCGAGGCTTGCTAAGGTGCAAGCGTGCAGCGTCGAATCCCAGACTTCATCCGCTACTCGACGGGCGCTATCCAGACCTTCCTCGCGCTGGTAAGCTAACGCAATGGCTGCCACTGCCTCGTCCCGGTCTGCAGCATTTGGGATCACGGTCGCCGACCGGAGGGCGGCCTGCAATTAGTGGCTCTTCGCCTGTGCGATCGCGATCGCGCAAGAGGCCTGCGACCGGAGGCGCGAGGGCGAGATCGCATTGGCGAACGCCCTTGCGGCCGATATGTCGCCGGTTTCGGCCGCGCCCTGAGCCAAAGGAAGAAGCGCAAGTGCTTTGACGGATGCGTTTCTGATCAGATTGCTGGTATCGATCGCCGCAGAGAGCCTCTTCGCGCGAACCTGGGCTTTGACGATGTCCAGCAAGCCGCACGATTTCAGGTAGTCGTCGCTGATCGTATCCAGCAGGGCAAATGCTGCCTCAAAGTCGCCACTATCCGCCAGAGCGCCGGTTACGTAGAGACCGGCCAATCTGTCGCGCTCCTGCTTTGATTCCGCACCTGTCCCGGCGTGGCTCAGTGCGTCGCGAGCTTCCAGGGCGGTGGCTGGCGCTTCTGTCGTAATACCTGCCTCCATGCTCTTGCGCGCACTCAGCGAGAGCTGCTCAGCGCGCGGGACGAATTCGACGATCGTACGAGCGGCCACCACCGAACCGCTGAACATACTCCTTGCCCATTCTGGGTTCCGTCCAGCAGCGAATGCAGCCGCCATGCGAGTCCCCCTGTCTACGCCGTCTGGAAGGCTATGCAGCTCAGGGACCGTCATGATCTCGGTTCGCAGTTTGAATGCATCGTAACTTGCCCAGAGATCCTGCGTCCCAACGTCCATCTCTTTCGCAAGAAGCAGCAGAAACAAATTCTGTTTCGTCGCGGGATCAGAGAGACCCATCGCAATTCTGTGCGCAGCCTGAAGCCACTGCATACCGCTTTCCGGAGCACCGGCGCGGTACTCGGCTCCGCCGATCGCGATATAAGCGCGGACCCTGGCCATTGGAACTGTGATCTTGCGGGCGATGGTGGCAGCCGACTGGAGGAGGTCGACAGCGGAAACAGGTACCTCGGGGGCGGCCGATGCGCGAGACGCGATCAGGGTGAACGGTGTTGCTATCCAGAGGGTTACGCAAAGGGTACGCCTGGTCAGCATGGGATGACCTCCTCTCAAAGTGCTCGTCAACCAAGTATCCTATTATGTATTCCGATTTGGTTTTTTGACACGCGTCTCCCACGCCCACTCAGCGTTTTGGGCAGATCGGCGGAGTAAAGGTCGGCTCCCTGCCCGGTGGCCGCACCCCGATCCGGCGTAGGCCCGTGCCCGGCTCTGCGGATCGGTAATGGGGCCCGTCGCGGCCGAAGCCGCCTGAAAGAGGTCGTTCGCCGCCGGTGATATCACAGGCGTGGCGTGCGCAGGAAACACAATCAGCCCGGCGGTGAGCGCCGCGGCCGTGATAGGCATCCGGCGCAGAGGTCTAAGCCGCAGAGATGACGAAATGGGACGATAGATGCGGAGATTGCCAACCGCCCGGACCCGACCCGTGTTCGCAGCCGGACGACACGGGCTGCAGCGCGAACGATGTCGAGCGAGACGCTCGCTATCCGAGCGGAGGCGTCTCCGACTCGCCCCGAAGCGCGGGCGGTGAGCCTGCGGCGGAGCCAGGTCAGCACTATCGGCGCAAGTCCGTTCAGTAGTGAACGGGCGTGCCACGAGGATGGAATGGGGAGCCCTGCCATGAGAACGACACTTCTGCTGATCATGCTCTTGTCGATCTGGTCAGCCGCGGCCACGGCGCGTGTGGAGATCGCGTCGCATGGGCATGCGCGCACCGTCATTCTGACGCAGCCCGGCGCAACAGCCGCCGAGCTGTTCGCCGCAGAGGAGCTGGCGCGGTGGCTGGGCGAGGCAACCAGCGCGACCTTCGAGATCCAGCACGACGCCACGCGAGCGCCGGCCAGCGCGATCATCGTCGGCCAGGGGCCGCTCGCCTCCTCGCTCTTCCCCGGGGTCACGTTCGGCCATCTGGGGATCGAGGAATCCGTGATCCGGACCAGCGGATCCCGGCTGCTCCTGGCTGGCGGCCGGCCCCGCGGCACGCTCTACGCGGTCTACCAGGTGCTGCGGGACCAGCTCGGAATTCGCTGGTGGACGCCCTGGTCGACCCGGGTGCCGAAGCGGGACGCGCTCATTCTGCCCGACCTCCAGGGAGGGAGCAGGCCAGCCTTCGAATCGCGCGACCCGTACTGGTTTCCTGCGTTCGATGCGGACTGGGCCGCGCGCAACGGCTCTAACAGCCAGAGCGCCCCCCTCGACGAGAAGCATGGCGGGAAGGTCCTCTACAAGGGCTTCGTACACACGTTCTTCCCGCTCGTACCGCCCGAAAAGTACTTCGCCATCCATCCCGAATGGTACAGCCTCATCAACGGGAAGCGCCAGGCAGACGGGGCACAGCTCTGTACCACCAACCCGGATCTGCGCGATTTCATGGTGGAGCGCGTCAAGGAGTGGCTGCGCGAGTCGCCAGAAGCCACCATTGTCTCCGTCTCGCAGAACGATCAGGCCGGCGCGTGCCAGTGCCCGATCTGCAAGGCGATCGATGACCGCGAGGGAAGCTACGCCGGCACAATGATCGAGCTGGTCAACTATGTCGCCGACAAGATTGGACCGGAGTTCCCCAATGTGGCCGTGGACACGCTGGCCTACCAGTACACGCGGAAAGCGCCCAGATTCGTTAAGCCGCGCCCGAACGTCATCGTGAGGCTCTGCTCCATCGAGTGCAACTTTGCTGCGCCGCTTACCGACAAGAGCAACGCGAAGTTCGCGCAGGACATCCGCGACTGGAACAAGCTGACCAGTCGGCTCTACATCTGGGACTACACCACCAACTTCGCCCACTATGTGCTGCCGCATCCGAACTACTTCTCGCTCGGACCGAATATGCGATTCTTCAAGGCGAACGGCGTGCAGGGGGTCTTCGAGCAGGGCGCCTACCAGTCCTCCGGATCGGAGATGTCCGAGATGCGCGCCTGGGTGCTGGCGCAGCTCTTGAGGAACCCCGCGCAGGACGATCGCAAGCTGATCGACGAGTTCCTGAACGGGTACTACGGCAAGGCGGCGCATCCGATCGGCCAGTATCTGGAGCTGATGAGCGAAGCTGCCAGGGGGGTCTATGTGGGCTGCTACTCGCCGCCGGGAGCCTCGTTCTTGCGCTTC
>JBBRJW010000395.1:0-4186 GCA_038218705.1 Chthonomonadales bacterium
CATCATGCCGGTCATCATGATCGACATCTGCTTCTGCTGTGCCGCCTGAGCGGGATCTGGCGACGGCGTGAGGCGCATCGTAATATAGTTGGACGCGGCATAGAGCACAAGCAGGGGCATATCGAAGGAGGCGAGGTCTGCGCCGATAATTCCCGGGAACTGCTTGCCCAGCGAAGGGTTGATCCAGAGGAACGTCCCGGCCGCGAAATGGTATTCGTAGAGGCGGATCGTGTTGTAGACCCAGATCATAAAGGGGAGCTGAACCAGCATGGGGAGGCAGCTCGAGAAGGGGTTTACACCGTGCTCCTTGTAGGCCTCCATGGTTGCCTTCTGAAGGGCGGCGGGATCGCTCTTGTACTTTGCCTGAAGCGCCTTGAGGACGGGCTGCATCTTCTGCATTTCGCGCTGACTGCGGTACATCTTGAGCGTGAGCGGAAAGGTGACACCTTTAACCACGACAGCGATAAGGCCCAGGGCGAACCAGTAGCTGAAGGCTCCGTGCGAGCCGGTGAGCTTCACGAAGCTGTCGACAAGCTTATAGTTGAACTGCTTGCTGTGCTCCTGGTCGATACGATGCTCGAGCACGTGCAGGTAGTCTCCACTCAGCGCCTCGCGTGCCGCGGCAGTGCCTCCGAGTTTCTCCTGAAGCTGCTTGTAGGCGTCGTGCGCGGCGCGCTGACCCTCCTGCCGAAGGTCTTCCGAACCGCCACTGTAGCGCGGGCTCTCCGCAAACTGCGCCCCGATGAGGAGTGCGCGAGCGGCCTTTTCTCGGTCCTTGGTCTCGTTAGCATCCCGGATGGACATGTACTCCTCGAGTGCCTCCTTCGGGCGAGCCTCCTCGAGTCGTTTCGCATCGTCAAAGGTGTTGGGATAGTCCGTTCGGCTAGCGCGCTTGCCGCACCCCGAGAGGAGTCCTCCCAGGAGCACCAGGCTGAGCAGCAGCGTTACAGAACGGAGTGGAGATTTCAAGAGCATATCCTTCTTACGGCGCTGGATCGAAGCCACCCGGGGTGAAAGGGTTACAGCGAATAATCCGTCGAATACCCAGCGCGAGCCCGGCGATCATGCCATGGCGCGTGATGCAGTCCGCCATATATTGCGAGCAGGTGGGTTGATATCGGCACATTGGCGGACGCAGCCCACGGGTCGCCTGATACCCTCGGATAGCCCAGAGGGCAATACGCGCCAAAGGCCCCGGCCCCCGTTTGCCGCTGCCCGGCGCTGCGGTCACGGCTGTACCCGCTCTGCGGCCGACGGAAGAAGCGACCCGCTTCGGCGCAATAGCTCCGAAATAGCGGCCTTCAGCTCGGGCCACTCCGCATTGAGGGCACGTGAGCGGCCTACAACAACGAGATCATAAGCGCCCTCCCGAAGCTGAGGCAGCAGATGCCGCACCGCCTCCCGGAGCCGGCGCTTGATCCGATTGCGCCTGACCGCATCGCCCTGCTTCTTGCTGACAACGAAGCCGATACGGCGGCAGCCGGGGAGAGTCTCCGGCGGTCTGCGCCAGAGGTGGAGTACCGCGCAGGGGTGCACGTACGAGCGGCCGCGCGCGTAGACCTGGCGGAACTCCCGGTTATCGCGAAGACGCTGTTCAGCAGGTAACATACGAAACTCCATTGGACGCAGGCTCACGCCGCGCCTCGGAGTCGATACGGAAGAAAGGCGCGAACGGTTTCCCTTCGCGCCTGTCCTCCTCTTACTTGATCAGTTGGTGGCGTCCGCGGAGCCGACGCCGCCTCAGAAGGTTGCGTCCGTCGAGCGTGCTCATTTTCTTGCGAAAGCCATGCACGCGTGCGTGCCGCCGATTATGCGGCTGATAGGTCCTCTTCATGCTGTCTTACACTCCCAGGGAAATTATCTCGCTATTATAGCATGGCCCACTTCGATTCTGCAATGGCGATCCCGAAATCCGCTCAGCCCACGCAGGTCACGGTCAGCGCATTGGCAGAAAAAGTGGAGCGGAGCTGCGCCGCAAGCCGCTGCAGACCAGGTGTGACGGAGGGGCCGAAGCCGACGTCGATAAGCACGGTGTTGGCGCTGTCGGCAAGCATCTGGTCGGCGAGCGAAGCGCCGCCCACCACGAATGCGCCTGCCTCCTGCCGATGCGCCTCCCAGAGCAGGTTCTCGCCGGTGGAGATCCCGCTGGCCACCGCAAGCGAGTTGATGGCCAGGCCGGGGCGATGCGAGCAGCGCGCCGGCTTATCCCGGCCGAGCTCAAGCGCGTCGTCGACCTGGGCGAGCACGGTGTCGAGCGAAACCTTGAGTGGCAGCTCGCCTATTCGCCCGCGACCATATACCGCGCCCGGGTTTCGCAGCGGATAGACATCGTACGCGACCTCTTCGTAGGGATGAGCATCGAGCACGGCGGCGACCACGCCCTGCAGATCACGCTCGCTCACCAGCATCTCTAGCCGCGTCTCCTCGACTTCCTCCTGCCTGCCAACTCTGCCTGCGGTCGGCCGCGCCCCGGACTCGGGGCGGAACATACCGAGCCCCCGTGCAGCAAAGGCGCAATGGCTATAGTGGCCAATGGCTCCTGCGCCAGCTTCGGAGGCCGCCATGTGCACCCGCGTAACGTCACTATCCGGGACAAATACCACAAACTTGAACTGGGCCTCCGTGAGCGCGGCGACCAGGGCCCCTGTTGGCGCAAGACCGAGCTTCTCCGCCAGGCAGTCGTCAAATCCGCCCGGTGCGGCGGCATAGGAGCTGGAGATTGCGTAGAGCGATAGCTGGTTCTGCGCGAGCTGGGAGATACGAGCGCCGATGGGATCGTCCCAGCAGAGGCTGGTGCGGGGCTCGGTGATCAGCGGCGCGGCGGTGACGAGCAGGCTGGGAGGATGCGCTGCAGCGGCCGTTATCGCGGAGAAAGTGGGGAGAGGGGCGAGCACGACGCTCTTGAGTGCGGCGTGCCTTGTGCCCACCTGCAGGCCGAACGGTCGGCATCCGGCCGGAGCGGCCGGCGCCAGGTACTCGAGAAACTCGATGACCTCTCCTACGGTGAGGGATCGGCCGTGGGACCGTCGGGGTGGCTCGTTAGGTGCATCGGAGGAGTGTTGCGGCATAGGAGTAAGAGAGAAGCAAGCCGACGCGGAGGATCACCTTCGCGTCGGCCGCTGAACAGGAAGCGCTAGTCGATGTCAGTCGCGCGGGGCGCCGCCCTTGCCACTGTAACTGCCAGATCCGCCGGATCCGCCCTGACCCTTCGATTCGTTGATCGCGAGCATGCGAAGCTTGGGCAGCTCGAGCAGGCAGATCGCGATGCCGACCACTTTGCCGTTAAGAATGGCGAAGAGCACATGGTGCCGCTGGCTGAAGTTGAGCACGATGCCCGGTCCCTGCTCCTCGACATTGTCCGGCCAGCCATAGTTGGAATATACGGACTTGACCGAGTCGCCCAGGCCAACCCCGCGCTGAGTCCGTCCGCCGCCGCTGCGGCCACGCTCCAAGGAGAGCAGGAGACGACCCTCTTTGTTGAAGATGAAGAGGTAGAACAGATCCCGCTGCGGGTAGTAGTAAGCCCAGGAGTAGCCGCCGGATTCCGCGAATGTGGCATCTGTCTCATCGGTCTGTCCGCCAACCGATCCGCCACCGCTGGAAGGAGAGCCGCCGCTGGAGGGCGCGCCGCCTGCACCGCTGGGTCCGCCAGATCCGGTCGCGGCTCCGTCGAGCAGTGCGCGGATGCCGCCGGTCAGCTTGCCGTCAGCATCGGTATCCTCCTGAATATAGATCGTCTCACCCAGACGGTAGACGCGAGTGGGCGCCCCGTAGTGCGCAAGTACTTCGCGGTACGTCTGAAGGATTCGCACGCCCAGCAGGCTCTTCTCGATGGTTGAGGCCGCTCTGGCCGGCGCGGCCTGAGCCAGCGCAATCAGCCCCAGTGCGCCAACGCTGGCGAGAAACCCGATCGCTCTTCGCATAATATCTCCTTGGCTGCGGGCGATGCACTCCCCGCCTGCCGGCCGAAACGCATGGCGCACTGCTATTTCACCACCGCTACGGTAATCCCGAGCACGCGGTTCTTGACGAACTGGAACGCGACCTTATCAGACCCGCCATATCGCAGGATGACGTTTTCACCATCGTGCGCGCCGTCGTTCGACCACCCATACTTCGCAAGTACTGAGCCCATCGGAGAGCCGAGGCCAATTCCGCGCCGGGTCCTGCCGCCCTGATCCGGGCG
>JBBRJW010000396.1:0-4183 GCA_038218705.1 Chthonomonadales bacterium
GATGATCTGCCACAGCCCGCTAGGATCCTTCGCATTTACCGGGTTGCCTCCTGTGTAGCCATAGAGGTCAATCCCTCCCGCATAGCCGATCGGATCGCGGTTGAGGAACCGCCCGCTTGCCGGGTCGTAGTATCGCTGGCCCAGCAGAAGCAGCCCGGTCTCCGCGTCGGCCCGGTAGCCCCACTGCGCGCCATAGCCGGCGTACGGGTCGCTCGCCGGCCCGCCAACGAGAGCGCTCCCGAAGGCATCGAACCCGTGCGCGCTGAGCACGTTGCCGGCCCCGTCCAGCCTCTGCGCCGTCGAGCCCTGCTGGTCGAAGGTGTAGAAGACGCTGCCGGCTGCCGTGTGGCGGGCCAGCAGGCCGTTCGCGCCGAAGGTATTGACCGCCGTCACCGCGCCGGTGGCGTCGAGCTCGCAGATCGGTTCGTCACCGTCGTAGAGGGTGTAGGTGCGCCCGGCCGCAGTCTGCTTCCACGCCCGCAGGCCGTCGGCGTTGTAGCCCGCCTGCATCGCCGTGCCGAAGGCCGTCAGCTTGTTGTTGGCGTCCCAGGTGAGAGGCTGCCCGTGCCAGCTGGTGGGGTTCCCCTCGGCGTCGTGGGTAACGGCCGTGGACTGGTTCGCGCTGTTAAAGGCGCTCGCCGTGCCCTTGAAGGTCGTCGGGTTCCCGACCGCGTCGTAGCCGAAGCCGCTGCTGTAGCCGCCCGCTCGCTGGCTCTGCTCGCCTGTAAGCTGGCTCACCCCGCTGTACCCGTAGCCCGTCGAGCCCGAGAGAGCGGCCGAGCCGAGCACGCTCGCCGTCAGTCCGGTCTCGCTCCCTAAAGGATGGGCGTCGAGCGATCACAGACTATTGGAGTAGCCCGCATGTTATGGAGTGGCGCTCATAGCGCGGGCCTGCCAGTAGAGTAATGCGCCGATTAGATCATCTTCGCATTCGTCACTTTCGGGCCACGCGTTAGCGAGCAGAAGCCACTGCCAGATCGCAGAGCTCTGTCGGGCGTTGAAGCGCTGATAGACTGCGCGCTTCGCCGAGCGCATGGCTTCAAGCCCCTCGGCCTCGGCCAACTCGACGTCCGGCTGCGCATTGCGGTACACGCCAATCGCCGCGTTCGCAACCTCGGTCGCATTCAGCGCAATGATCACTCTGTCAAGCTCAGTTACGGCATATACGTCATAGCCGGAGCGCTCATGCCTTGAAATGAGCCTGATGAGCTTAACTGGAAGCTCCGAAATGAAGAGCGCTGGCGGACTACGGACGACTTTGGCGAACGCCTCCTCGTCGTGCCGCGGCAAACTGGGCAGGCGGGCAAGATGAAACGAAGCCTCCAACTCCCGCTCTACCTGTTCTGGGGCTGGAGCGGGCTCGGCCCGTTGGCGCAGGGGACTGCGGTGGACGGAGGAAGGGGCCGACCAAGCGCGTGGCCAGGCCGGCCGGTCTGACTGACGGCGTTCATCGCGCTCCGCCAGGAGATTTCGATATATGACTGTGCTCTTGATCTGATCGACGCACTCTCCGGAACGCTCCGACCAGTACTCCATCGCTGAGATCCAGCTGATCTCCATGCCGATCGTGTTGTTCCATCCCGATGCGAGCTCGAGCCAGTGCAGAATGGCGCGCGCCTGCTCAACGCTGAAGCCCACCAGGTTCTGCTCGATACTCGCACCACGGTCACGCTCGAACTTCTCGTCATCCCTGAGCGCATCATCACCATAGGCCTCGAGAATGAGCGCTCGGAGCTCCTCGCCGCGCACGACGCGCGGCTCAATCTGCATCAGCACGAATTCCGTATCATCGGACTTCTCCATGGATGACAAGGAGTGTCGGCCGACCAGATCGATAAGCACGGCCGGCAGAAACCGAAGAAATACTTCCGATTCGAGCAGTGGTAGGTGCCGACGCCAATACAGCATGTCCTCTGGGCTGAGTCGCTCGATCCCGCTGGCCTGAAACGCAGCTGTCAACTCGGCGGTCACCTGTCGCTCGCGCAAAGCCTCACTCATAGCACGTGCCCTTCCAAAGCAATGGACCTGACGTTCAGTACGCGAAGGCCTCACGAATGAGGCGGCCGGCTGCGGGCGCGAGCACAATGCCAATTTGCGGCTGTTTCCATACAATGACTACCCCGACCGCTATAATCACGGCGATCCCCGCTCGACGGCCTGCATCGCCCCAGTCCATTTCATCCCATACGCTTGGGCCATCCTCTATAATGGGTTCCGGCAGTTCCTCCCAGGCCCAATCAGATATATATTTCGGAGGGCCGCCACAGAAGTCGTCGCGATTCATACAATCCTTGTAGAACTCCGCTAGGCGGTTCTGTAATCCCCGCTGAAAATCTGAGAGTTCAATATAGTGTCCCCCCTTCGTGGTCCTTTTACCGCCATACATCGGGAATCCGCCCTTGCCGTCCTTCACGGGATCGTATTTTTGAAATTCCTTCCAGAACTTGTTCCAGAAGTAGTCTTTAAGATCTTTGAGCATAGCGGCACATTCCGCTGGCGATTTCCTAAGCCCGCTCGGGTCTATAGCGTTGACGGGGTTGCTGCCGCAGTACCCATAGAGCCCAATCCCTCCCGCATATCCAATCGGATCGCGATTGAGGAATCGGCCGCTCGCCGGGTCGTAGTACCGCTGGCCCAGCAGCAGCAGGCCGGTCTCGCTGTCGGTCTGGTAGCCCCACTGCGCCCCATAGCCCGCGTACGGGTCGGCAGGGGCGGCGTTGGCCGTCAGGTTCGTGCCGAAGGCATCGAACCCGTGCGCGCTGAGCATGTTGCCGGCCCCGTCCAGCCTCTGCGCTGTCGAGCCCTGCTGGTCGAAGGGGTAGAAGACGCTCCCGCCTCCAGTGCCCATGATATGGCGGGCCAGCAGGCCGTTCGCGCCGAAGGTATTGACCGCCGTCACCGCGCCGGTGGCGTCGAGCTCGCAGATCGGCTGGTCGCCGTCGTAGAGGGTGTAGGTGCGCCCGACTGCAGTCTGCTTCCATGCCCGGAGGCCGTCGGCGTTGTAGCCCGCCTGCATCGCCGTGCCGAAGGCCGTCAGCTTGTTGTTGGCGTCCCAGGTGACCGGCGTACCCCGCACCGTGCTCGGGTTGCCCGGGGCAGTGCTATTCTCCAGGCAGGGGTCCCGGGTAAGGCTTGCCTGACTGGCTGTGCGAGAGCAGAAACGCAATTCGCGGGGACACATCCCGGAAACTGTCTGGCTCCTTGATGTGATCCTGCCTGCATTCGATCAGGGTCCTGTGCGGGTCGGCACCGGCCGAGATGAGAAGCCGCACATTGATTTCGCGTCCACGCAGTGCGGCCAACCGGAGTGGTTCCTGTGGCTCAGCGCCATGCTGCAACAGGATGCTTAACACAGCGGGATCCGGGCAGTGGACGGCGCAGCCGAGGGCTGTGCCGCCTTTGAAAGCCTCCGAGTCCACATCCGCCCCGTTCCGGAGCGCGGCCAAAACGCGCTTTGCATCGCAATGGCACGCGAGTTGTCCCAACTGGAAATCGAGGCAGAATTGTCGTACCCTCCAGACAATGAATATACCTACCACAATGGTGATAAGCCGCTGCGCCCAGCGGTGTCCTTCACTGTGCGGCCGCTCAATCATAAGCGGTTCTCCCTGAATTGCCGATATGGATCAGATGCCCGCCGTAAACCGGCAGGGGTGGCTCGAACCGTGGCCCAGCGATGGCCTTGCCTCGCCTCCATGCCTTCAGCGCGAACCCGTAGCAATTGGTATCCCATAACCAGTAGTAATACGGGCCTCTATAGCATCCCTCTTGCGCCGTGGGCCACTTCTGAATCTCTGCGGCATAACACTGAAAGTACCGATCCACTCTTGGGTCATCACTCCGGTCAATGACCCAGGCGCCTTTGTCTCCATCGTGCTGTTGATCAGGAATGGTTATATCGCCTTCCGATGGCCAGAGAGGGTTACCGCGGGGATAGAAGCCCATGGAACCGCCTGAATACCTTATGAAGAAATGCGCTGGAACGATACCCAGGCATCTCGCCATATATAGCTCCGCCTCCCCGCTCGGATCCACCGCGCTGACGGGATTGCCGCCTGCGTACCCGTAGAGCCCAATCCCGCCCCCGTACCCCGCAGGATCGCGGTTCAGGAACCGCCCGCTCGCCGGGTCGTAGTAGCGCTGGCCCAGCAAGAGCAGGCCGGTCTCCGCGTCCGCCCGGTAG
>JBBRJW010000397.1:0-4179 GCA_038218705.1 Chthonomonadales bacterium
AGGCACACTGTACTCTCGATGTCTTTGGCCTCGTGGCTCGTCAGATTGTGGAGTTTGCAGAGCTGCACGGCAAGCCCGAGCCCGATGGGTCGATCCTCATTCCGATTCGGCTGACACAGGGAGATCTCGGTGACCTGGTGGGCGCTTCCCGCGAGCGCGTGAACCAGGTGATGCGCCACTTCCGCGAGAAGGAATTGCTCAGCGTCTCCCCGCGAACCTACCGCATCACGGTACACAATCTGGCCGAGCTTCGCCGTCGCATTCGCTAGCCATCTCCCCGGGGGTCCAATCTGCCCATGCGTTACTTCCCCCTGCCCCTGCTGCTCATCGCGCTCCTCAGCGAGCTCGCCAGCAGCGCCGCCACTGCGGCCCCTGCGCCGCCTCCAACCTGTGCACTCCTCCGCGAGCAGACTGCGTCACCCCGATGGCTCAGCCTCCCCGGAAGCCGGCTGGTGGTTAACCCCTTCTCCGGTAAGAACTCCGACCCGGCGGCCGCGCCACTTGCGCTGCCCGAGCAGCTCCTGGCGCTCGACGTGGCCTACTACGCCGGCCCGGCGGCCACCTCGCTCCCCGCGCTCTGCTTTCTGCAGCAACTCAGGCCCGGCTCCGGCGCGGCGGTCGTTCCGGGCCCGCGCATCCCGCTGGTGGAGGGTGGCTGGAGCACCGAGGGTGTCGAGGCACGGTTCGCGAACGGCGCGGCCCGCCTGACCCCCGCAGACGCATACGGAGCGATTACCCGGTCGGTCACGGTCGACCTCGACCGCACGCCCACGCTCCTCGTGCAGTGTTCGCCAGGATCCCCCGCGTTCGACCTGAAGGTGAATGACGGCACGCAGCCCGTCGACACGTTTCTCCGTCCAACCCATCGCTTCGGCGCGAGCGCGGTCGATGTCGCGGCGGCGACCGGGTGGCACGGTGTCCGAACCTTTCTGCTTCGCCTCTTTGCCCTCGGCAAGGGCCGCCCAACAACGTTCACCAGCGTGCAGTTCGCCGCGCTCCCCGGGGCGGCGGCGGCGCTCCCGGAGACATGGATGCCCGGCTCCGTTACAGCGCGCGCTCAGGTGGGTGCAGCGGAGATTGCCGGAACCACCCAGATGCCGGACGTCAACACGGTATCCGTGCGCTACCGGGTGGAGCAGGGTCAGCCGGGGCCGCTGGTGCTCGCCGGTACGTTTCCCGGTGCGGCGAAGTGGGACGGGAGAACGCAGACGCTCCTCCTCCAGAGCGAGCGCTGCCACGCCATTGTAACGGTCAGCAGGCCCGCACGCTGGCTGGGCCTGCGCGCCGCGGCCCCCGATTGGCTTCTCTCCACCGCCGAGCCCCAGGGCGGTCCCCCGGGCGAGTCCGCGCCGCCTCACGGCGGCATCTGGCGACTGGCGGTCAGCGGCCTCGCGCCGGGCGCGGACCTTGTGGTTACGGTGCGCTTCTTCCCTGGCACAGGCACGCCCGGTCCGGCGGCGCTTGCGGCAGCGCGCGCTTCCGCCACCGAAGCTGCGTTTGCGGCGGCCCTGGCCAGGGGCGAGGCAGAGTGGAATCGCCGCATCGCCCGTGCACCCCGCCCGCTCGACTTTACGGTTCGCCCGGTCAGCCCGAAGGGCGTAACGGCCGCGCAGGTGGAGAGAGCCTACTACCGCGCCTGGGTCTTCTTTCTTGCCGACAGCCTCCCTCCAATGCCGGAGAACAGCTTTCCGTTCCCGCAGTTCTGCGCAGGCAAGCCCTCGCTCTGGGATGGGGGCGCGCCGCACTCGGAGGCGACCGCGGAGTGGGATAGCGCGATGGCGATGCAGGCGCTCGCGCTCCTGGACCCGATCGGCGTTCAGCGGGCGCTGGAGGGCCTCCTCGGCCAGGTCGAGGCGGATGGCTACCTGCCGGGCGAGCTTCTTCCGGCGGTGCTCGCTCAGACGCTCTGGATGGACACCGTTCAGAGCGGTGACACCGCTGCCTTGCGCCGACTCTATCCCGCGCTGAAGCGGTTCCTGATCTGGCGGATCGCCTCGCCGCGCTGGGTCTACCCGAACAAGTCGCGTGCGGACGTCAAGCCCGCCACGATAAAGTCCAACGAATTTGTTTTGCACGAGATCGTGGAGATGCAGTACGCGGAGAGAATCGCGAATGAGCTCGCGATGCCGGAGGAGGCGCGCTTCTGGAGAGAGCAGCGACAGGCTGCCAGCAGCGATTTCGTGCGGTGGTTCTGGCAGACGCCCGATGGTCCGGTCTCGGAAGAGATGGACCCGGTGAGCGGATGGCGCGGCGGCCTCGACATCCCGTGGGTCTTGAAGGGCCTGCAGCTGGGTGGCGATCTGCTCCCGGAGCGAGAAGGCAAGTCGCTGCTGGCGATATTCGATCGCACCTTTGCACCGGCGAAGGCCTTCGGTGGGGTGCAGAATCGCTTTGGCGACATCGAGCCGGTCTTCCTCGGGCTGCTCTCGTATGGCCGGATCGCCGAGGCCCGGCAGCTTGCCGCCGCGGCTCTGCGCGACGTGACCCGCGCCCGAGAGTACTCTGAACAGTATTCGAGCGCCGATCCGCCCCGGCCCGACGGTGTGCGTCCCTCCTCATTCGGCGCACGAGTCGCCATCGATAGCGCGCTCTGGCACAACGGCCTGATCCTCGACCAGGGACTGCCGGTTATCATCGGTATGCCAGGCGCAGCGGGCGTCGACAATATCCCCGTTCGCGGCGAGATGCTCTCGGTTCGGTTCAACGAGCGCGGTACGAGCGTCACGCTAAGTGGTACGGCACTGCACAGCCTGGCCATGCCGGCGGGCTTTCACAGGGCCGGCGCCGGCTGGACTGGGCCGATACAAGAGGGCGGGCGCATCGCGCTCGCATTCGCCGCGCACTGAGCCGGAGGCATTCCGCAGACCGGGAACGATTGCCCAACCGGCGGGAGCAGAAACCGCGCGGGAACCGCCGCGATACTGCGCGGCTCGTGTGCAGCAACCCGCCAGAAGCCGGAACGGCCCCCGCCTCGGGTATACTCCTCCTGCTGGCGCCGTGGAACCTATCGGCGAGCCCGACGGTACGATATCATTGCTGAGTTAGCCCCACGGCATGTGTCCGTGACTGACCTTTTCTCCGCTATCCGTTCTACCCTGACGTGAAGCACCGCCTTCAACGCTTTTGCGCGCGACCTTGCTGCGCCGCGCGCACCGCCCCGGTCCATCTCGCTGCAACAATCGGCTCGAGCGCGGACGGGGCTTCTATAAGGAGTCGCGCGCCATGGCCCGCCCGCTTGTTGCCGTCGTCGGCCGACCTAATGTCGGTAAATCTACCCTCTTCAACCGCCTCATCGGCCGCCGCGTCGCGATCGTGGAGGATACGCCGGGAATCACGCGTGATCGTCTCTACCACAATGTTGAGTGGCAGGGCATCGAGTTCACGGTGATCGACACGGGCGGAATTATCCTTAACGAGACCGATCCTCTGACGCTTCAGGTGCGCGCTCAAGCCCAGATTGCCATGGAGGAGGCCGAGGTCATTATCTTCGTCGTCGATGCTGCCGACGGAATGACATCCACCGACTCCGAGCTGGCCAATGCACTCCGGGCCTCGGACCAGCCTGTCATTCTCGCCGTCAACAAGGCGGACAATCCCCGCCTCGAGCAGGATGCGGCGGAGTTCTATGCCCTGGGCCTCGGCGAGGTGCACACCATCTCTGCGGCGCACGGCCACGGAATCGCAGACCTGCTCGACCTCGTTGTGGCGCACTTCCCGGCTGACTTCTCGGCCGCAGGCGAGGATGAGGACGCAATTCGTTTCGCAATCATCGGCCGGCCCAACGTCGGGAAGTCTTCGCTGCTGAACGCCATCCTGGGGGAAGAGCGAGTGATTGTCAGCCCGCTCCCCGGGACCACGCGCGACACGATCGATACCGATTTCGAGTGGGAGGGGCAGAAGCTGGTCCTGCTCGACACCGCCGGAATTCGACGCGCCGGCAAGATCCAGGGCACCGTGGAGTACTACATGGTGATGCGCGCCCAGTATGCCCTGGAGCGCTCCAACGTCGGGCTTCTGGTGATTGACGCTTCCGATGGTATCAAGGACGGCGATAAGCGAGTTGCTGGCATGGCGCAGGACGCTGGCCGGGCCTGTATCGTGGTGGTGAACAAGTGGGACCTGGTGGACCCGGGCGTGATCTACGAGAAGGGCAAGCAGCGGCGGCCAGACAAAGATAAG
>JBBRJW010000398.1:0-4170 GCA_038218705.1 Chthonomonadales bacterium
TGCCATCGTCCTCGCGGGTAGTCCGAACGGCTGAGTCCTGCGGCGACCTCTGGAAGAGATGAAGCCGCTCGTCGTGGCGCCCAAGCATCAGCACATGCGCGCCGCGGTACTTGAGCGTTTGAGCCGCCCAGTGGCCCACCATGCCATCCCCGATGACAACCGCTCGATCACCCGGTGAAACTGTGGGACGCATTCCGACATTGTAGCCAACCTGGGTCAGCACCAGACCCGCGAAAGCCTCCGACGGCAGCCCTGGCGGCAGCTTCCAGACCTGCGACTGATGAGTCACTGCCGGCGAAACGTGCCCGCCGGTGTCGTAGAACATACCGCTCACCTTTGAGACCGTAGCGAATACCCGGTCGCCCGGCTTCAGGCGGACTACCGCCGACCCCACTTCCGTGACAACGCCGACCTTCTGGTAGCCCGGCACATGGGGAAACGGCATGGGGTCCGCAGCAGCGCGAGGCGTATCGCCTGCGATTCGCTCCCCTCGCACGAACGAGCCCTCGGTCCCGTTGCTGATCCAGGAGTGCGTCACGCGGATCACAACGTCGTCGGGCCCGGGATCGGGCGCCGTCACGGCCAGATACTCCACCCGTCGCAGAGCAACCGCCACCGCAGCATATCCCTTCATGAAAGCCCCTTCCCGCTATCCGGCGGCAGTCCTGCGAGCCGGCAGGGCAGCCATGGAGAGTACAACCGCTTCATTACGCACCCAGGTGAGTTTGAACCGCGTCCCGCCCCCGAGCGATTTCCCGGATCGCTCATCCCGAACGTCGCTCACCGGACCCCCAAAGACGAGGGTGATCTCCCGCGCTCCCGACTTCAGACCGGCGGAGTTCCCGCCGCCAAGTTCCGAGCCTGTTACTTCGGGATTGAGGGATACATAGAGAAGCACCCGCCCGTCTGGCTTCCGGAAGTAGGTTATTTCGAAGCCAAACTCCTCGGGACCGGCGTTCTCGATCGCAACCCAGCGGGGGCCAGATGCGCCCAGAACATGGCGCATGAAGACGCTCCGCTTTTTCGCCTGCTCCGCGCCCTGCTCGCGATAGGCGTTGTACCACTGCGGGGAGAGATTCATGAGCACTGCGTGCCCTTTGCCCGCTGCCGTCTCGATCTGAACGGGCATCTCCCGAACCGCTTTGTGGTAGCCGCTCGCGTCCTTGATGGAGCCATTGCCGTTCGACACAAACTCGGTATAGGTCTTCCAGCCGTAGTTGGCATCCTGATCTACCTCGACCCAGAGCTTTCCTCCGAACAGGTCCTTCGCCCCGAGATCCGGCCGGTGCTTCGCGCCAAACAGTCGGTCGAGCGCGCCGCCCGCCGCCCGGCCCCGTCCGTGCTGGTCCCAGAGGCCCGGCAGGTAGTCCGCGATCACGGTTCCGCCTGCCAGGCAGAACGCCTCGATCGCGCGCGCTTCGGCGTCGGAAAGACAGAGGGTCCCCGGCAGGATCAGGACGCGGTACTCCTTTGGAATTCCTGTCTGAAGCACATCGACGTCGCTGATCCAGTTGTACTGAATCCCTGAGTCGCGGAGCATGTTTTCCCACGCCTTGCGGACGTGGTGAGAGCTGCCCAGGCGAGCATCATTCGTGCGATTCACCCAGGTGTGGCCATGCGACTGGGCATCGAGAATCCAGCCGAGCTGGACGGAGGCGTGGTTATAGTAGAGCGCGACCCCATCATGAATCCACTCTGCTCCCTGCATGAGCGGGCCAATTCGCGTGGCGGCCTCGCGATACGTCGGAGCAACCAGATCGTGCCAGGGCTTCGGCTTCTCCCCATCGAACCAGTTCTCCACCCAGCCGATATGGCCGCGGTTGCCGTGCGCCAGGTAGTACCACGCCTGCCAGATGTCATCCTCAACCGATTGGTGGAATACGCTGGTAACGCAGGGGATGGCGTTATGCGGGTTGAACGAGCGCATGATAGCCTGAGAGCCGCCAATGTTGTACGACTCGATGTACTGCACCTTGCGCATCAGCCTCGCGTAGTCGTAGCCGCCAAACGCATTCGGCGCCTGTCCTCCTACAAATCCGCAGGGCGTCTCGGGGTCGAGCGAATTGGCGTACTCCACCAATTCCCCCACGAGGTTCGCCCAGATCGCATCGTTGAAGGTCCACTGATCCATCAGCTGGCTCGCGTCGAATTGCCGGAGCGTCCAGTCTGGAAGGGAGCCGCGAAGCTCCTCATAGGTTATCCAGCCTTCGCGCTTCGGCGCGGCAGTCGCCCCGTAGACCTCTTTCAGCCACGCCGGATATGCGGCCGGATCGTCCGTCGCGCGCCACATGGTAGGATGGACAAAGTGGCCCCACGATATCTCGTCGTCGAGGGCATAGGCTGCACGCTCCGGCGAGCCTTTCACCTGATCGATATTGCGCTTCATCCGCCCCTTCAGGGCGTCCAGCAGGGCCCGGTTAACGGGGTTCACCCGGACACCGTTCCCGTGGAGCTCTGCCAGGTGCTCCTTCTCCTTCCCGCCATCCCAGAGGTGGAGCAGGCCTTTGCCGGCCGTGTGGTCGAGGTAGAAGCGAAGGTGGTGCCGGTGCGCCCAGTCGAGCTTGCCTTTAGGCTGATCAGGATCGAAGCTATTCCCGTCGAAAAACGACCCGTTGTACCCATGCGCGGTTGACCATTGCCCCGACGCCTCCGTGTAGCCGATAGTCCACTGGTAGGTCCATGGCATATAGAGCCAGCCCGGAAACGACTTCCAGAGCCAGGCCTTCTCCTGCTTCACGCGCTGGAAGTCGCGCGAAGTCCGAATGTAGTGGACGTACGGGTCTTCCGCGCTGCCCGCGTTGGTCTGCGCCGCCGCTTCAGATGTGGTCCCGCAGGCCATCCGTGCGGCCAGCGCTGCACCGGGGATGAGGCGCAGGAACTCGCGCCGGCGAAGCGGCTGACCGCTCGCAGGATCGGGTTCCGGGGGAAAGGTGGAGCGATCGTTGTCGGCAGCGTGGCTCATGGCTCGATCCCTTCTCTTCTCCTCAACAGGGAGGATCACAGGTTGACGCGGCTGGTAAGCCCGATGTGGGAGCGGGGAACAAATGGGTCCCAGACTCACTCTCACGGAGAGCAGGCTGACTATTGGTCAGCAGCTCATAGGCCTCGGGAGGATTTACGAAGCGATGAAGACCAAACGGTCCCGGGCAGCAAATGCAGTATGGCTCCTTGCCGGCATCGGAGCCGCCGCGATCGCCGCGAGCTGGCGCCGTGGGCAGATGGCGAGGCGACGCCTGGAGCTTGCAGGCCAGGCCAGCCGGCAGCCGGAGCCGAAGCCCGGCGACATACTCCTCTTCTATAACGCCAGGGGCTTGAACCGGATCATCACCGGTTTCACGGGCTCGCCCTACTACCATGCGGGCATCTATGCCGGCGATAACACTGCCGTCGAGGCCCGTACCCCTGGAGTGCAGTGGAATGCCCTGGCCGAGCGGTCTCACGATTTCATGGTGGCCGCCGTGCCCGCCCATGCCGGCAAGCGCGCGCTCGACTGGGCAAAAGCGCGTGTGGGAGATGGCTACGACACTCTGGACATTGGAATCGTGATCCTGGATAGAATCTGCCGGAAGCTCCACTTCAATTACACCCCGAGCAGCAGATTCACCTGCGGCGAATTTGTTGCCAGGGCCTTTGAAGAGACCGGGCATCGGCTGCTGCCGGACGTCGATGCGAACGAAACGGTGCCAGGCGACCTCGCCCGGCTGCTCCCCTCGGAGGAGCGCCGGGCTGAGGATCCATCGTGAGCGGCCCGGTCTACGCCTTGTAGATGGGCAGCTTCCAGGGCGCGCGGTACGGACGCATGTACGATCCGGTGTTCCGCCCGGCTCTGCCTACCAGATCCATCTTCTCCTTGGACCAGTGCAGCGTCTCGCCTGCGAGATAGGATGCATTGATCAGGTGGCAGACGATGGTGGTCTGAGCCATAGAGACCAGGTGAGAGCGTGGCTGCTCGCGGCTCTTGATGCAGTCGAGCCAGTTCTGCCAGTGGTCACTCACGTTGGCAACATGGCCGAATGGCATCTCCTTGCCGCTGGCATCGAAGAGCTTGGTGCCCTCACGCCACACGCGCAGGGTGCGGCCGTCCACGCCCATCCACTCTGTGCCATGATCCGGCTGGCCAGGCATCTCGCGTCCGGTCTGCCACTCCATAATGAAGTCGGGATTCTGGAA
>JBBRJW010000399.1:0-4169 GCA_038218705.1 Chthonomonadales bacterium
GGAATCCGGCAGGTCGCATCGATAGGCCACGCTGACCATCTGGCCTGGCTGAAGCGCTGCCTGAAAGGTAACTGCGCCAGCACCCGGGTCGATGGCGTAGTCCTGATCGCGATGGAGCGGCAATCCATCGCGCACCAGCGCCTCGGTGCCAGGGTGGATGCCGCGCCAGGAGAGAAGGTAGGGCCCCTTGCTGCCGCGCCCGAAAAGCACGTCCGACTGTCGCGCGTCGGCTCTGCTGTAGCCTGCGGAGACTGCTGTTCCACCAGAAGCGCCGAGGCCCGCGCCCGCACCTGCGGCGCTGGCGCTACTCTGGCCCGCGAAGGCCGAAACGGGCCGCGCCAGGAGTGCGGGCACTCCCAGGACGATTGCTGCGAGAGGGTGGCGGAGAGAGCGAAACATACGCTGCTGGGCTCCTGACAGAGGTGAAGTCACCTATTGGTCGTTACGACTCTTTTGACGATTTCGTGACGCCGAAGTTGCGTCTGGCGCGAAACGAGGGGAGTAAACTTCCGGAACAATCACCGGCTGCCTGCCGACTACCTTGAAGTTCGCGCGGTGCACTCAAATGGAGCAGATGCTCGGCCGATTGCGCTGTGAGAACTACGCTCTCGTTCCGCTGGAGAGGATTCTTCCTCGTTGGGAACCGTTTGCTCGCTGGCACAGTCTGATGCAGCATGCTGACATTGCTAGATCCTCCTGTGGATCGGCAGAAAGCGGCCGATAATCAAGACATCAAGTCAGTTGCGCATGCGTAGAAGGAGCGTGAGCAATGGAGCACGTTCAGAACCCGTTCGCACTGCATCTTAACAGCGGTATTCCCGTTGTCGACGCGCTCAGCGAGTGGGACGAGCGCATCGAGAAGAAGCTCTCGGACACTATCGAGGCGCTGAGACGCGCCGGTCATCTAGAACTGATTGTTGACCTGAGTCGAGTAATGGTCACTCCGCTCGCAGCGGTGAGCTGGCTGGGAGAGCTTGCGCGAATATCTCGCTCTCTCACTGCCCACTTCGGGCGGCTCGACGTGGTGGTGCGGACCGATATGATGCGGACGCTCGCTGCGCAGGGCAGTCAATCGAGCGGCGCAAGAGTTTACTGGGCAAGTTCGGAAGACGAAGCGGTCTGCCACATAAAGCGCATACCGCGCGCGGCGGGAGGCCCGAGGCCCTCCGCTCATCTTGCGGCTTAGGTCAACAGGGCGAAATCGCCTGATGGACTATGGAACCGATAGATAGCAAACCTTTGAAAGCAGCCTCAATCGGGTCGGCGGGGTAGGGCGGCGGAAACAACTGAATAGTCGAGGGTAGCCATGGAAAACGGAAATACAAAACTTCGGATCGTTCGACTGCTGGAGCCGTCGCTCTGTCTCTCCTGCCGGCACGCCACCATTGCAACGGTGGAGATGGAGAACGGGGCAAATCGGCGCATGCTTCACTGTAAGCGACTCGATTGCGACAACTGGCAGACCGAAGAGATGGAAGAGACCCCGAAGAACATCTACGAGGGCGGTTAGACTGCTCACGAAGGTTCCAGGGATATTGTTGAGCCCGCGTTTCCGCAGCAAGCGGTAACGCGGGCTTTTTCTTGCGTGTCTTCTTGCATCGTCAACGTAATCGATATTATAAGAGGAACCGAGCGCATTTGCGGCGAACTAGAGGCTCGTTCGCACGGATTGGCCGTGCGCACTCATCGTAACAGGAGAATTCACGCATGAGATTATCGTCCCTCTGGCGAGTTGGCGCAGTGGCACTCAGCCTCTGTGGCGCATCTGCCATGGCGCAGGATGGCGGACCCTACCCGAAGGATCCGGACAACGAAGTGAACCCCGCCGTGCCACATGGCAAAGTGACCAAGATGCCAAACTGGCGAAGCACGATCTTCGCCAACACCGATCGCGAGTGGTGGGTCTACGTGCCGGCTCAGTACACCCCTGAGAAGCCTGCCTGCGTTATGATCTTTCAGGATGGCGGCGGATACCAGGGGAGGGTTCCCAATGCGTTCGACAATCTCATCGCAAAGGGCGAGATGCCTGTCACCGTGGGCATTTTCATTCAGCCGGGAAATCTGCTCCCTGGCGGCGCACCGCGCGGAAACAATGAACGAAGCTATGAGTACGATACGCTCTCTGCCGACTACTCCCGGTTTCTCCTGGAGGAGATTCTGCCAGAGGTCGAAAAGACCGTGAAGCTGCGTCATGATCCCGAGAGCCGGGCCGTAGCCGGGTTGAGCAGCGGCGGAATCTGCTCGTTCACGGTGGCGTGGCAGCGCCCCGACCAGTTCGGCAGGGTGATGTCCTGGATCGGCAGCTTTACAAACATTGCCGGTGGAAAGTCCGGTATTGCAGGTGGCCATAACTATCCGGCCATGATCCGGCGGGAGCCAAAGAAGGCGATCCGGGTCTTTCTTCAGGATGGCGACCACGACCTTGACAACCAGTTCGGAAACTGGCCGCTCGCGAATCAGGGGATGGCGAAAGCGCTCGCCTTCAAGGGCTACGACGTTAAGCTCGTGATGGGAACGGGCGGTCACAGCGGCGCTCAGGGATTTGCGATCCTTCCGGATACGCTCCGGTGGCTCTGGCAGGGCTACCAGCCGGGGACGGCCGCGCCTGCCAGATGAGGCTCGGCCTATGCCGCGGACGCAATTCAGGCCGGCTCCTGTTGTCACAGGGGCCGGCCTGAATGGTCATCATCCGCCAGTGCCAGAGTTAACGCGCGCTCACGACTTCGGGCACTCCGCTGTGAGAGGGGCGGTCGCGGCCGCGAACGCGCGATACCCGGAGGGCGCGGTTGGCCTCGTCCATCAGCATGTCTGCGTTCACGAGCAGGGGATGCACGGAGGCCACGCCGATGCTGACGGTGAGCGATTCATCCCGAGTAGGCCAGTCGGCAAGGTTTTCATGTAAGCGATCGGCGAGCTGCATCGCTCCACGCGCCTCGGTGAATGGGAGGAGCAGCGCAAATCGTTCACTGTGCCAGCGCGCCACGTAATCGGTGGTGCGGGCGACCCCGCGGATCGTCTCCGCTAGCTGCCGAAGGGCTTCGTCGCCGCGCGCCTTTCCGCACCGCGTGATATAATCTCCAAAGTTGTCGACTTCGAGGAGAAGCAGCGCCAGCGGGACGCAGTGGCGCAAACTCCTCCGGTAGTCGTCTTCCAGGCGCTCCTGGAAAGCCTCGCGGTTTCTCAGTCCTGTCAGACTGTCCTTCATATCGGCTTAATCCGTTCTCCGGCTTGAATCATCCTGGGCGACTATTGGTCGGGTTGGCATGGCAGGCGCTAGGGCTGCTCCTGCGTCTATTCGCGGAAGATTATCGGTTCAATCGGGCCAGATATTCAGTCGCAGAGTCATTCGAGGGGTGCTGGAGTCAGAGTTTTTTGGAACCGGGGCCTGTGGAGCTGCCGGTCCGGTAGAGGATGCGTATGTCTTTCGAATCGAAGCGACCCGAGGCCGGGGAGCCGACGGGTCTCGGCGCCGATCTGGCATCGGGCGATTACTCCCAGGGCGGCCTCCACCGCGAGGTATGGACACTGGCGTGGCCCTCGGTAGTCACAATGCTGCTCCAGACCGTCAACAGCCTGATGGATGTCTTCTTTGTTGGCCGCCTGCCAAACAGCGCTCAGGCACTTGCGGCCACCGGCGTGGGCGGCAGCGCAGTGTTTCTGCTGGTCTCACTGGCGATCGGGGTATCGGTAGGAACAACGGCGCTGGTCGCTCGCTTCACCGGCGCGCACGATCGCAGAAGCACCATCCAGGCGGTCGGCCAATCTCTTACTCTGGCATTAGGGATCGGTCTGGTCTCCGGCGCGGTGATGTTTCTTGGACGCCGCGTACTGGTTGGCTGGATGCTCGATCCTGCGCGCAATCCGGAGGCGGCACGGCTCTGCGTGCTCTTCCTCAGCACGGCACTCGCGGGATCCCTGCCCCTCTTTCTGATGAATGCGATGATGGGCACCTTTCGAGGTCTGGGCGACACGCGGACGCCGATGTACATCACGGTGGGCACCATTGGAACGCATATTACACTGAACGCAGTGCTGATCTACGGTCGGCTGGGCGCTCCAAGAATGGGCGTTGCCGGTGCGGGAGCGGCGTTCGCCACCTCGCTCTGGGTTGGCATGGTGATGTACTTCATTACGCTGGCGCGAAGGTCCGGGCTTCGAGAGGCGCTCTC
>JBBRJW010000400.1:0-4163 GCA_038218705.1 Chthonomonadales bacterium
TCGTGCCTTCGCCTTGCCAGCATCAGGGGTGGACATGAATGGCCTCCTTCACGGCGAACAATGATGAAGGAACATTCTACATCGACCAGCCCAATGACTCCTTGAAAAGAATGTCAACTACCACATTATTCGGCCACACCCCAATCTGCAACCCCTGTCGTGGCGGCCGTCTCCGGAAGGAATTCGCCCGGCCGAACCGGAACGAAGCGTCAGCTATTGGCTGTCGCGCAGGAGTCATCTATGGTACCAACTCGTCCTACCCACTTTGCACTTCCCTGGCTGCTGCTCGCGGCGCTGCCCGCCGCAGCCGCGCCCGGCCCCGCGCTCTCAGTGGATGCGGCCTCGGACCGGCACCCCATCAGCCCGCTGATCTATGGGATGGCCTACCCCGACCCCGCGCTCGCAAAGGAGATCAGCCTGCCGATCAACCGGTGGGGAGGCGATGCGACCACGCGATACAACTGGCAGGTTGATAGCAGCAATTCGGGCGATGACTGGTTCTTCATGGCAGGCGGCAGCGCGAATCCCACTCCGGGCGCTGGGCCTGATGCGCTGGTTACGTTCGCAAAGTCGGTGGGCGGTTCTGCGCTGCTGACGGTGCCGATTATTGATTACGTCAACAAGGCCACCGCAATTGACTGCACGTTCCCGGTCTCGATCTTCGGCCCTCAGCAGAAGGTGAATCCCTACGTACACCCGGTGGTGAATAGCCAGCAGACCGATGCCGGCAACGGCCGTAAGCCGGACGGTACGCCGATCCACCCGACTCGTGAACAGATTTTGCGAGTCCATGTGCCCAATACCCCTGCGCTCCAGAAGGCCTGGGTGGCGCACCTCGTGCAGAAGTTCGGCCCCGGCTCGAAGGGCGGCGTGCCGATCTATGAGCTCGACAACGAGCCGGATGGCTGGAACAACACCCATCGCGATATCCACCCGGCTGGAACCGGGCACGAGGAGCTCGCTGGCAAATCCATCGCGTACGCCACGGCCATCAAGGATGCCGATCCCACTGCGGCCGTCCTCGGTCCAGGCGGGTTCATGTATCACTATCAGAACGAGGGAATTCCTGGCGACGGAAAGAAAGAGCACAACAATCTCGGGCAGGCGAGCTACTATCTGCAGCAGATGAACGCGGCGAGCAAGAAGGCGGGAAAGCGACTGCTCGACTACTTCGACGAGCACTTCTATCCGCTCCCCCAGGAGGGGCAGAGCGATGCGATCCTGCTCGATTCTACGAGGTCGCTCTGGGACCCAACTTATGTGGAGGCTGATTGGTACGGGAAGTACAACGGCGCGGTAGACCTCATTCCTTCGATGCACAGGTGGGTCGACCAGTACTGCCCGGGCACGCGGATATCCATCAGCGAGTATGGCTGGGGCAACCAGAAGACTCTCGTTGGCGCACTGGCCCTCTGCGACGTCCTGGGCATTTTCGGGCGAGAACGGCTCGATCTCGCGTGCCTCTTCGGGCCGCCAAAGGCGGCCGAGGCGGGCGCCAACGCCTTCCGTCTCTACCAGAACTACGATGGCAAGGGCGGCCGCTATGGAGAGACCTGGATCCGCTCGGCGAGCGCCGATCAGGGCAAGCTGGCCATCTATGGCTCCCTGCGCGCTTCGGACGGCGCGCTCACAATCGTTGTCGTGAACAAAGCCGTGACCGAGCTTACCAGCCCGATCGCAATCAAGGGTTTTGACTCGGGCGCTCGCGCTGCTGTCTACCGCTACAGTGCCGCCAATAGTTCGTCGGTGGTGCGGGACGCGGACATACCGCTGCAGCCAGCTGGCCTCTCCGCCACCTTCCCTGCGCGCTCGGCAACCTTGCTTGTGCTCCCGAAGCGCTAATTCAGCTGCTATGGGGCGGCCGCCACGGCCAGAGAGAAAGAGCAGCAATGGGTCGATGGGAGCTTACGATACTCGCGGCATTGGCGGCGACCGCCGCATGCATGAGCCTGCCAGCCAGCGTGCCGGCTGGCGCGCGCGCTGGCGTGCACGCTGGCGAGGCGCTCCCATGGGCAAAGGTGCGGCACTACGTCGAAGAGTTCAACCGGCACGACCGGGAGGTCACTCTCACCGCGATTCCAAATGCGGCGGCGGAGGCCTGGATGGAGCGCAGTGTGCCGCGCTTCGAGTGTCCGGCCCCTGCCATTGAGCGCGCCTACTACTTCCGCTGGTGGACCTATCGCAAGCACCTGAAGCGGACGCCCGACGGCTGGGTTGTGACGGAGTTTCTGCCCGAGGTAGGCTGGGCAGGCAAGTACAACACCATTAGCTGCGCTGCCGGGCACCACCTCCATGAAGGGCGGTGGATCACCGATCCCTCGTACCTCGACGACTATGCGCGCTTCTGGTTTCGTGGAGGAGGGGAGCCGCGCCGCTACAGCTTCTGGGCAGCCGATGCACTCTACGCGCGCTATCAGGTTACGGGCGACCCGAAGCCTCTGCTGGCGCTTCTGCCGGATCTGATCGCCAACTACGAAGCCTGGCAGAAGGACAACTCCGACTCGAGCGGACTCTTCTGGCAGATCGACGACAGAGACGGCATGGAGCTCTCCATTGGGGGAAGCGGCTGCCGCCCCACCATTAACAGTTACCAGTTCGGCGACGCCAGGGCGATCGCGCGCATCGCCGCTCTCGCCGGAAAGCCGGACATCGCGGCCCGCTTCAACGCCGAGGCCGATCGCCTCAAGGCGCTCGTTCAGTCCCGGCTCTGGGACGTGAACGCGAGCTTCTTTAAGACCCTGCCGCAAGGCGCGGCGCAGCACCTGGTCGATGTTCGCGAGCTTGCCGGTTACACGCCGTGGTACTTCAACCTGCCGGACCCGCAGTTCGCGGTCGCCTGGAAACAGCTGCTCGACCCGCAGGGCTTCGCCGCCCCCTTCGGCCCGCTCACAGCAGAGCGGCGCAGCCCGAGATTTCGGTTTGCCGCGAGCCACGAGTGCCTCTGGAACGGTCCGAGCTGGCCGCTCGCCACCGCCATCACGTTAACTGGGCTCGCCAATCTTCTCAATGGCCCACCGCAGAGCGCCATTGGAAAAGGGGATTATCTGCGCCTCCTCTCGGCCTATGCGGCATCACATCGCCTCAAGCAGCCCGATGGGTCGGTCGTCGATTGGATCGACGAAAACCTCGACCGCGATACCGGCGCATGGATCGCTCACGACATCCTCGCGGCTCAGGGGACGCACGACCGGGGTAAGGACTACAATCACTCGACCTTCTGCGACCTGGTCATCAGTGGGCTGGTGGGCCTTCGGCCACGCGCGGATGAGACGCTCGAGGTGAATCCCCTGCTGCCCGAAGGCACATGGGACTTCTTCTGCCTGACCGGAGTCCGCTATCACGGCCGGACGATCGACATTCTCTATGATCGTACGGGCAAGCGGTACGGGCGCGGCGCAGGGTTGAGGTGCTTCGCCGATGGCCGTGAAGTGGCGCACTCGCCGGGGCTCCGCCGCCTCTCTGCGCCGCTGCCGCCCCGAAAGGAACAGAGAGCGATGACGGGCGCGATTGCGGGGTGGAGCAAGTACGCCGGCAACCCGGTACTTGGCGGGCAATATGGAACCTGCTTCGATATTTCGGTACTGAAGGAGGGCGGCGCCTATCGCATGTGGGTGAGCTGGCGGCCGAAGCAAGCGGTTGCGATCGTTGAGAGCAAGGATGGAATCCACTGGAGCGCGCCCGAGGTGGTGCTCGGTCCCCGGCCGGAGACCGGCTGGGAGGACGACATCAATCGGCCCGTGGTAATCCGCCACAGCGGCCGGTACGAGATGTGGTACACGGGCCAGGCGAAGGGGCGATCTGCAATCGGCTTTGCCACCAGCGACGATGGCCGCCACTGGGAGCGCCGGACCGACAGCCCGGTGCTCGCGCCCGAGGCAGCCTGGGAGAAAGTGGCCGTGATGTGCCCATCGGTGCTCTGGGACTCGAAACAGAAGCAGTACCGCATGTGGTACTCGGGCGGAGAGCAGTACGAGCCGGACGCGATGGGCTATGCCACCAGCCCGGATGGGCTTCACTGGACCAGGCTCGCCTCCAATCCCATCTTTCGGCCTGATCCGGCCAGCCCATGGGAGGCACACAAGGTGACCGCCTGCCAGGTGATCGAAGAGGGCGGCTGGCACGTGATGTTCTACATCGGCTTCCGCGATGTGGACCACGCCCAG
>JBBRJW010000401.1:0-4163 GCA_038218705.1 Chthonomonadales bacterium
GTATCAGTTCGAGCAAGCAGCGCCCGCTCGCGAGGCTCATCTTTGGCCTCGGCATTCGGCATATCGGCGAGCACGCCTCGGAGGTGCTTGCGGGCCATTTTGGTACCCTCGACCGCCTGGCCGCAGCCAGCGTAGGGGAACTCGCGTCGGTATATGAGATCGGGCGGACCACCGCCGGATCGATCTACGAGTTCTTCCAGAACGAGGTGACCCGGCGGACGCTCCAGAAGCTGGCCACCGCGGGGGTTGCGCCCGCACCCCATGCCTCTGCCCCCCAATCGGATCAGCTCAAGGGGAAGTCATTCGTCTTCACGGGCGCTCTGCAGAAGCTCAAGCGGGACGAGGCCGAAGCGCGCGTGAAGCGAATGGGCGGGCGCGCGAGCGGAAGTGTGAGCAAGCAGACCTCCTATGTGGTTGCAGGGGAGGAGGCTGGCAGTAAACTGGCGCGCGCCGAGGCGCTGGCAGTGCCGATCCTCACCGAGGACGAGTTCCTTCAAATGCTGGAGGAGCTCGCAGAGTCCCCGGAAGCCGATTGAGGAGAGCAGCCGATCAGTTATTATGCAAAATCGGTGTCGGCGCAGTATAATAGTGTGAGGGTAAACGCACGCGACTGCAAGCGCGTTGTCGGGAGCGGGAGGGGATTTTGTCACTCTTTATTGCTCTGTTGACGATTGGGCTGACCGGTCTTATTGTAATGGCGTTTCCTGCCCTGGGCGGACATGGCCATTTTGGAGCACATGTCACTGGCCACACCGGCGCAGGCCTGGGCCACGCTGGAGGCCATGTCGGTGGAGCGCACGGCGCAGTCGCGGCTCCGCATGCGGCGGGAGCCGCCGCGCACGTGAGCGGAGAAGTCGGTCATGCGCACAGCTCAGAAGCGAGCGCTGCAGCAGGGGCGGCGCGCCTTATCCCATCGCCCCGCATGATCTTCAGTCTGCTCGCGCTCTACGGGCTATTCGGCAACGCGATACAGGCTTACCTGCCTCACGGATCGGCCGCATCTCTGGCCTACGTCCTCGCGGCGCTGCCTGCGATTGGGATCGAGCGGTACATCATCAGTCCGCTGTGGAACATGCTCTTCGCATTCCAGGGCAAGCCCTGCTCTCCCCTCGAGGCGCTCACTTTCTCCGAGGCCGAGGCGGTAACTCAGTTTCACAACGGCAAAGGGATCGTGTCGGTGGTCCGGGACGGCCGCATGGTTCAATTTACTGCCCGCCTCCCTCAGGATCAGATCGCTATGCCGATCCACGTGGGCGACAAGCTCCGCATTGAGGAGGTGGACGCAGCAAAAGAGAGCGTTACCGTATCCATACAGTAAGGTTTATCGTCTGTTAGCGTATTGAGGCAGTTCGCGGGTCTCGCCCGCAAACCAAAGGAGGCTGCCGTGGCACCGATTTTCATGCTGGTCGTGGGCGTTGTTGGCGTACTCTTCCTCTCCTCCCTTATCATCACGACGTTCCTGCGAAACGTCGACGCCGGTGAGATCCGGCTGGTGAGCTGGTGGAAGGGTGGCGGGCTCAGAATCTACCGCGGTCCATGCAAGGCGTTTGTGGTTCCGCTCTTTACATCGACGCGCGTGATACCCGCCTCGGCCATTAACGTAGACATCGAGATTACGGACCAGACTGCCGACCTCGACACGAACGGCCGACCTGCCCCTGTTAAAGTCACGGTGCGCGCTTCTGCCATTGTGAGCGTCGGCGAAAACGATGCCATGGTCAACACCGCGGCAAATAAGTTCTTCTCTAAGCCGCCGAACGACCAGCTCTCAACGCTGACCGATGTACTCTCCTCCGCCGGGCGGCGAGCGATTAACCTGCTGAAGCACGATCAGCTGTTCAATGCCCGGAGCGGCGGCGCATCGATCGCGACCCCTCCCGGCACCAATGCACTGGTCGCGACAGGACCCGGCGGTCAGATGATTCCGCAGACCGACGACGACGAGCTGGCGGTCATCATCAAGGACGCCTGTTCGCGTGAGCTCCTCGACCTGGGGCTAACCTTTAACAGCCTCAATATCAAGGCGGTTCTGAGCGAAGTGGCCGAGGCCCAGCGACGTGAATCCGCGGCGCGCGCTAAGGCGAGTGCCGATGTGGTGCAGGCTCAGGAAGAGCAGCGCGCCCGCATCGCCCAGCTCGAAGCACAGCAGAAGGTGAACGACCAGGAGCGCGCGCTGAACATGCAGATCGCTTCGAATGGCGCATCCATCGCTCGCGCGGAAGCCGAGAAGCAGACAGCAGTTCGCTCTCAACGTGAGGCCGAGCTCGCAGCCAGCCAGATCACCCAGGCGCAGGCAGATGCCGAGCAGAACGTGATCCAGCAGGAAGCGGATGGCCGCGCGCAGGCCGCACGTATCCGGCTTGTGGCAGAGGCCGAGGCCGGAGCCATTCGGATGAAGGCGCAGGCCCTCATGGAGTCTGGCCAGGCCTACCTCGACCTGCGTCGGCTGGAGATGGCTCCCGCTCTGACCCGCGAGGTATCGGCAGCGCTCGCCAACGGGCAGTTCGTGAACTTCGGTACGAGCGGCGAGGGCGGCCACAGTGCAGCCGCGAGCGGCTCCGACGACGTGATGCGAGTTGTGCAGACGCTCATGGCGGCTCAGGTGATCGGCAACATGAACAACTCCAACGAAGGCACGGGGCGCGCAGTAGCGCCCATCCGCCCCGTGAGTGACGTGCTCGATGGAACGAGCCTGGAAGCCGGCCAGAACGTGGGGAAGACCACTGTGCCCGTCTCGCCCACCGTGCCCGCGATGCCCGCGAACAACTCGCCCTTCCGCCGCCAGAAGTAGCGGCGCAATCGGCTCGAAGCGACCCGAGGGAGGACCGCATTGCGCGGCCCTCCCTCGCCGTGCGATACAATAGCCGAACAGGGCAGTGGGAAGCAGTATGCAGCAGTTAGTTGGACTCGACACAAAAGAGCTTGAGACGATCACGACCGAAGCCGGGGAACCCGCATATCGGGGCCGTCAGCTTGCTACGTGGATCTATCGGCGCGGCGCACGCAACTTCGACACCATGACCGATCTTCCGAAGGCGTTCCGTGCCCGCCTCGCCGAGTCGTGGGTCGTCGGCCTCCCAGCGATTTCCCACCGTGACGCCGCGGACGACCGCACGGTTAAGTATCTGATGGAGATGGAAGATGGCCAGACGATCGAGTCGGTCTATCTCCCCTATCCCGATCGCGTCTCTGTCTGCCTCTCGAGTCAGATCGGGTGTGCCGCTGGCTGTACCTTCTGCGCGACCGGGCAGGGCGGCTTGGCCCGCAACCTGACTGCTGGAGAGATCGTTGGCCAGATGCTGCGCATGCAGGACGAGAGCGACCGCAGAATCTCGCACGTTGTCTATATGGGGATGGGCGAGCCGCTCTGGAACTACGATGCCGTGGTGAAGAGTCTGCGGCTCCTCTCCGGGGAGGTCGGACTCTCCGCGCGCAACCTCACCGTCTCCACCGTAGGCGTCGCGCCGGGGATCGAGGCGCTCGCAGACGAGGACCTTCCGGTGACTCTCGCGCTCTCGCTTCATGCTCCCGATGATGAGGTGCGCGCAAGGCTCATCCCGACAGCCCGCAAGTGGAAGCTCGACGAGATCCTGACCGCCTGCAGCCACTATGTTGAAAAGACGCACCGGAATCTCACATTTGAATACCTTCTCATTGGCGGGATCAACGACTCGCCCGAACAGGCCCGCGCACTGGGCGCGCTGCTCCGAAAGCACAAGCTGCCGGGCAATGTGAATCTTATTCCCTTCAACTATGTTGAGACACCACAGGGTTTTCGCCGTCCAACACGAGAGAGCACGACGCGCTTTCGTGAGGAGCTCGAGGGCATGGGACGAGTTGCGACCCAGCGAATGACACGCGGTCACGCCATCTCCGCAGCGTGCGGCCAGCTCCGCCGAAGCACGCTGATCGCTGCGGAGCGCGTGACTGAGATCCCGCTCACGGTGGCAGGAGCTTGAACATAAGGCTGCTCGCGCTGCTGCTCGCCACTCCGCTCCTGCCCATCGGCTGCGAGCCCACGCCAGAACAGCTCCAGACCGCGCGGCGCAAATCGGACCAGGCCGACGTTGAGAAGCACCGGGGCGAGCCGAAGAGCTCGGGAGGCAGGCTCTCGGGGAGCGTGGTCGGTAAAGGCTGGCATATCCCCTGGTACGCCCCCGACC
>JBBRJW010000402.1:0-4161 GCA_038218705.1 Chthonomonadales bacterium
CCGCCCTCCGGAGTATAGTTGATGGCGTTGTGCAGCAGATTGGTGACCAGCTGCTGCAGCCAGAGCGCGTCACCCAACAGCCGGACCTCGTCCAGCGCCTCGATCTCTACCCGGATGTGCTTGCGCCGCGCCAGCCGCTCCAGCGGATCGTATGCCGCCATCACCACCTCGTCCAGCGCCACCGGCTCCTGACCGAGGCGCATCTGGTCGGCATCGGCGCGCGAGAGGAGCAGCAGGTTGTTGACAATGGCGGAGAGGCGCTCCGTCTCCTCAACGATCGACCGGAGCGTCTTGCGGTACTCCTCTGCCGTGTGGTCGGCCATCAGCGCCACCTCAGCCTCTCCGCGGATCGTGGTGAGGGGCGTCTTCAATTCATGCGACGCATCGGCGGTGAATCGCTCTACCTGCTGGAAGCTTCGATCGAGGCGGGCCATCATCTCATTGAGCGCGCCTGCCAGCCGGCCGATCTCATTGTCGGTCTGCGGCGGGGCGAGGCGAACATGGAGCCGATTGCTCTCGATGGTGAGCGCTGCTCGGGTCATCTCATCCACAGGATGGAGCGCGCGTCCCACCAGGCGCCATCCCCCGAGAATGGCGATGAGGAAGACCGAGGGCGTAAGCACCAGCAGAATGAAGGAGGCGCGCTGCAGCGCCGCCTCAACTCCCTCCACCGATGCGCCCACCTGCACCAGGTAGGGAACCCGCTCCCCCATCTCCACGGGAAGGGTCACCATGCGCACCGGGTACTGGCCGAGCGTGGTGACCGTCTCGAAAACGATCTCTCGCTCGTTCAGCGCACGCAGAAGGGTGGCGGGCGGCGTCGGAAGCTTATTGGTCCGACGCGCATCCGAGTAGGCGACCGCCCTGCCGCGGGAATCGATGACCTGAATGTAGCGGCCCCACGACTGCAGGTCGTCGTTATCAATGAAGTGCTGCTCGGCTGCGGTATCCGGCATCTGCCCCGGATGCAGCGTCTGGTACTGGTAGAGAGCCGCCGCGATATCGCGCGCCGTGGTCTCGGCGTGCGTCTCAAGGGCCGCATCGGCGCTGTGATTGAGGAACTGGCGCAGCAGCAGGTAGGTAAATCCGGCGAGAAGCAGGAGCGTGAGCGCCAGCAGCCCTCCATGCCAGAGGGCGAGCTGTGCGCGGAGGCTTCTGGGTCTCACTCGGGCTCCTCGCGAAGCACGTATCCGACGCCACGGACCGTGTGCAGCAGTTTGCGCTCGCCTGCGGCGTCCACTTTCTTGCGGACGAAATTGATGTAGACCTCCAGCACGTTGCCGCCGCCATCGTAATCGTAACCCCAGATCGACTCGAGAAGAGAGGTGCGCGTGTAGACGTGCTCCGGGTGGCGCAGCAGCATCTCGAGCAGGGCGTACTCCTTGTTGGTGAGCTCGATCTTACGGCTGCCGCGCTTCACGGCGCGCGTAACCGGGTCGAGCGTGAGGCCGCGATACTCGAGCGTTGGCAGGCGCGTGGCGGTTGCCCCGCGTCGGTGCAGCGCGCGCAGGCGGGCAAGCAGCTCGTCGAAAGCGAACGGCTTCGCAAGATAGTCGTCGCAGCCGCTATCGAGGCCAGCAACGCGGTCCTCAAGCGAGCCTCGCGCCGTTAGCGCCAGCACCGGCGTTGAGTAGCCCTGCGAGCGGAGCTGCCGAACGACGGCGCGGCCATCCATGCCTGGGAGCATGATGTCGAGCAGGATGCCATCGTAGATGTTCTTGTCGCACCACTCGAGCGCCTCTTCGCCGGTCGCAGCGATATCCGCCAGGTAGCCCGACTGCTCCAGCCCCTTTTTCAAGAAACTGGCGACCTTCTCTTCGTCTTCTACGACCAGTATCCGCATCCGCGCTCGCTCCCTTGCTGATTTTGTAGCGTGTTCCGTTGGGCCCGGGCCCGCGCTCGTTTGTGCCTTCGCTCGCCTTCGGGGCGGCGCCAATGCGCCTTTGAGCCTCTTTCAGCGCCTCACCACGCGTTTCCTGCCCTGCTGCGCCCAGAACTTGCGGAGGAGAGTAAGGCTCGCTCCGAGTATTGTATAGCAGCTTGAAAAAACAATGGGAGAGCCTTCATGAGCATGCCGACGCGTTTTGTATTGAGTCAGGACCAGATTCCGAGCCAGTGGTATAACATCGCGGCCGATATGCCCGAGCCGATGGCGCCTCCGCTTCATCCCGGCACGAAAGAGCCCGTGTCGCTCGCCGATATGACGGCAATCTTCCCCGAGACCATCGTGAAGCAGGAGATGAGCTCGGAGCGCTGGATCGACATTCCAGAGGAAGTGCGGGCGATCTACGCGCTCTGGCGTCCCACTCCGCTCCTCCGTGCGGTCCGCCTCGAGCAGGCCCTACAGACACCGGCGCACATCTACTACAAGTACGAAGGAACGAGCCCGGCTGGCAGTCACAAGCCGAACACTGCTGTTGCGCAGGTCTACTACAACAAGCAGGAGGGGGTTCGCCGCATTGCTACCGAGACCGGCGCTGGACAGTGGGGCGCATCGGTGGCGCTCGCCTGCCAGCTATTCGGCCTTGAATGCACGGTCTACATGGTGAAGGTAAGCTACCATCAGAAGCCCTACCGCAAGATGATGATGGAGACCTGGGGAGCCAATGTCTTCGCCAGCCCTTCCGAGAACACCGAGTTCGGCCGCGGCGTCCTTGCGAGGGACCCCGAATGTCCCGGCAGCCTGGGCATGGCCATCAGCGAGGCGGTGGAGGATACCGTTACGACGCCGGGCACCAAGTATTCGCTTGGAAGCGTCCTCAATCACGTCTGCCTTCACCAGACGGTCATCGGTCAGGAGGCGATCCAGCAGATGGAGCTCGCCGGCGAGGAGCCGGACATTGTCATCGGGTGCGCCGGCGGCGGCAGCAACTTCGCGGGCATCGCCAACCCGTTCCTCTACCGCAAGATCAAGGATAAGCGCCCGTACCGCATCATCGCGGTGGAGCCGGCGAGCTGTCCGACCCTTACAAAGGGCGAATTCCGCTACGACTTCGGCGACACGGCCGGCATGACTCCCCTGATGATGATGTACACGCTCGGGCACGACTTCATGCCACCCAGAATTCATGCGGGCGGCCTGCGCTATCACGGAATGGCGCCCACCATCAGTCACCTCTATAGGCATGGCCTGATCGAGGCGGCCTCCCGAACGCAGACCCAGGTCTTCGAAGCAGCCGTACAGTTTGCACGGACCGAGGGGCTTATTCCTGCCCCGGAGTCCTCGCACGCCATTCGCGTTGCGATCGACGAGGCGATTCAGGCTCGCGAAGAGGGCCGCAAGAAGGTCATCCTCTTCAACCTGAGCGGCCACGGAATGGTGGATATGTCCGCCTACGATAGCTACCTCTCCGGCAGCATGCAGGACTGATCCACATCCGAAATGAGGCACTCGTAATCGATGACTGACGAACTAAATCTCTCCATGTTTCGGGCGTACGACATTCGCACGCCCTCAGCGGGTCTTACGCCGGAGCTCGCGGCCCGGCTTTCGCGCGCGGAGGCGCGGTACTTCCGTGAGACTCTCGGCGTGACCGGCGTGGTGCTTGCGCACGACGCGCGCTCCAGCGGTCCTCGCTACCTGACGATCGCTGCGGATGTCTACCAGCAGGCCGGCCTGCACGTGTACTACATGCCAGGGGTCACCTCTACCTCGCATTTCTACTTCACCGCAATGCAGCGCCCCGAATGTGCCGCGGTGATGTGCGGGGCCTCCCACAACCCGGCCGGAGATACCGGCCGTAAGACACTGGGACCGGGAGTGCGGCCGATCGCCGAGCACATTGGCCCCGCAGGCGGTCTCGATCAGATCAAGGCGTTCTACCTAGAGGATAAGCCGCTTCCGCCAACAGAGCGCGGATCTATTGAGGCGATCGACAGCCTGAACGATTACATCGCCTACAGCATGGAGCTCGCGGGCGTGAACCCGGGCTCCCTTGCCGGCGTCCCGCTCTTTCACGACTACCTCTTTGGGGCCGGAGGGCGCGAGATGATGCTCGCGTTCGGACGGGCAGGCGCCGCACTGACGCCGCTGCACTTCGCTCCGGACGGCGCATTCCCACTCGGCGACCCGAACCCGGTGAAGCAGGAGGTGGCGCGCGAGGGCCGCGAGCGGCTGGAGGCCGGTGGGTTTCTGATGGGCGCGTTTTTCGACGGCGACGC
>JBBRJW010000403.1:0-4139 GCA_038218705.1 Chthonomonadales bacterium
ATCTCGATCTGCTGGCCAATCCCCATTCCCGCGATATTCTCACCCGCCGCAGTCGTGTGGTCTCTGCGATGCGCCGCTTCCTGGATGGCGAAGGCTTCCTGGAAGTAGAGACTCCCGTACTTCAGCTCGTGGCTGGCGGCGCTGCGGCACGCCCCTTTATGACGCACCACAACGCGCTTGACCACGACTTTAAGCTCCGGATCTCACTCGAGCTCTATCTGAAGCGGCTCATCGTGGGCGGCTTCGAGAAAGTCTATGAGATCGGGCGCGTGTTCCGTAACGAGGGGATATCGACGCGGCACAATCCGGAGTTTACGCTGATGGAGCTCTACCAGGCGTACACAGACTTAGACGGGATGATGGAGCTGGTCGAGGCGATGTACGTGGCGATCTGCCAGGAGGTGAACGGCTCTCCGTCCTTCACCTTCCGAGGCGAGACAATCGACCTCTCGGCGCAGCCCTGGCGCCGGCTTCCGATGCTGCAGGGCATCGCGGAATACTCCGGTATTGAGGTCGACGCGCTGCAGAGTCTGGAGAGCGCGAAGGCAGCGTGCCGCCAGATTCATGCGCCGTTCGACCTCGATCAGGAGCAGTCGCTGGGCGGGCTTATTGAAAAGCTCCATGAGCAGTACACGCAGCCCCATTTGATTCAGCCCACGTTCATAACGGACTTCCCTACAGAGACATCGCCGCTCGCGAAGAAGCGCGCGGATAATCCGGCGCTGACACGCCGCTTCGAGGTCTACCTCGCGACCCAGGAGCTCGGAAACGCATTCTCCGAGATCAACGATCCGCTCGACCAGCGCGAGCGGTTTGAAGCGCAGGTGGGCCAGAGAGAGGCTGGCGACGATGAGGCACACCCGATGGATGAGGATTTCCTACGGGCTCTGGAGTACGGGATGCCGCCTACTGGAGGACTAGGCATCGGCATGGATAGGCTCGCAATGGTTCTGACCGGGGCCGATTCCATCCGCGACGTTATTCTCTTTCCTCTTATGCGTCCCGAATAGGGCGCGGTACCACGATCAATTCTTGCAACGGGCCCCTAACGGGGCCCGTTGTGTGATTTATGCTCCTGCAGGCAATCTTGCAGCGACCCATCGCGTGGACAAATGATACTTTTTGCCCTGTCGCCGAGGAACTATTGTTTTCACGAAGGGTTTCCAGTATAATAAAAACCGAAGCGCTTCGGTAGCGTCTGACCTTACGGGGCGGGCGAAAATGAAACGGCTGCAACTAACCTCCGGCATCTGGTGGCGCTGCTATGGCGGTGTCTTTTGGCGACCACGCCGACAAAAATCCTTAGGATCGAGGGAACAGGGTGATTAGTGAATTGCAGCACCATCTCCCCCCGAGTCACGTCAAGTTCGCGGACCTGGCGGACAGGGAAATCGTAGACAGGGCGCAACGAGGTGATGAATCCGCCTCGGAATTCCTGCTCTATAAGTACCGTAACCTTGTGCGCACCAAGGTGAAATCCTACTTCCTTGTCGGGGCGGAAAAAGAAGACCTGCTACAGGTCGGCATGATCGGTCTCTGGCAGGCCATTGTGGATTTCCGTTGCGACAAAGCCATCTCCTTCCCGGCCTTTGCGAAAGTCTGCATCCAGCGGCACATTATCACCGCCATCAAGACAGCAACGCGCCAGAAGCAGATGCCACTCAACACCTCGCTCTCGCTGGAGAGCCCTTCTGAAGACTCCGGGCCGGATTGGAACCTCTCCGACATCATTCCTTCCACTGAGACGCAGGACCCCGAGGACCTCGTAATACAGGGAGAAGATACCAAGGTTCTGCACGAGATGCTGCAGCAGGTGCTATCGGATTTCGAATGGTCCGTGCTTGCCGGATATCAGATCGGAAAGTCGTACCGCGAGATTGGCTCCGAGCTCCACTGCAAAACCAAATCGGTGGACAATGCACTGGCGCGAATCAAGCGCAAAGTGGCCTGTATGCCATTAGGGCTTGCAAACCTTAGCGAGTTACTGGTCAACTCGCCAGCGCGCTGACCTAGACAATAATGAGCGTTAGACCCGGCGCGCCGAAGAGAGTTCTTCTCTTCGGCGCGTTGGACGTTTCACGTATTTCGCGTCGCTCTGCAAGGGACTTCCTGTATGCTCTCGGAGACAAGCCATGCGTTTTGAAGGTTACGAAGACGATCTGCCGGACGAAGAGGCGATGATTGACGACGTTCTCGGCGAGAACCCGCGGGCTCGCGAGCTTCGTCTGCTTCGGACGGCGCTGCAGGACCGGGAGGAAAGGCTCCGCCGCGACCTCGCTGCTGCAGAGACTGAGGGCGAAAGAGCGGTCCTCAAGGCGCGCATCGCCGAGGCCGCAAGGCAGGTGATGGTGCTTCGTGATGAGGAGTCCATCACCAGCTTCGTAGAGGACTCGGTCCGAGTGACGCTTCACAAACCGTCGGCCCAGGAGTACGACGAGGAGTAGTCTCTCGTGCACGCCCGATTGACAAACTCGGGCGCCCATTGGTAGACTGAATTCAGTGGAGCGCTGAGAGGAGAGGGAAGATGACTACTCGGAATCGAGGGGGGTCGCAGAGCCAGAGCAGTGCGATTCGCACTATCCTCGGGTTTCTCCTCTGTGCTCTTCTCAGCTTCGGCCTGGGCTTCTTTGTGCTCGCCCGGTTCTGGTCATCCCCTCAGAACGAATCGAAAGCAACTGCCGCGCCAACGCCCCATGCTTCGGCCGCTCCGTCGGAGTCGTCCGATCCCGCAGTCCGCGCGCCTGCTGCGCCGCGTCCTTCTGTGCCTGCCCCCACTGCCGGCCCCCGAATCGATCCTGCGCTGGAGGGGTCGCCCGGTGCGTCGCCGGACGCGCAGAAGTCCGGTCCCTCTGAATTTGCAGATAAGCAGGGCATCGATGACAGCGCTGTGCCCCCTCCGGATACTTCGTCCGATACTGGCAAGCATCGTCTTCGGCGATCCGGAGCACCTTCCGATCCGGCGCCGGTCGATGGCGACCAGCCAGCCCGGTCGCCCGATACTCCGCCAGTGAGCGCAGAGCCAGATGGGTCCACTCCGCCGGACACAGGCGATGCCGCTCCGCCTACATCGAAGCCGGGCCTCTACCGCGTCCAGATGGGGGTCTTCTCGACCCGAGAGCAGGCCGAGGAACTTGCCCACAAGGCTTCCGATCAGGGTCTTCATGCAGTGGTGCAGGCCTACAGTGCGGGCGGGCGCACACTCTATCGTGTGCAGCATCGATCGTATCGACGCAAGGCGACCGCCGAGGGCGCAAAGCAGAAGCTCATCGATGCTGGCTTTGAGGCGAGTGTAATCGGTAATTGAATCGTCTGCCCGGCGCAGGTACTTGCGCCGGGCCGGTCGAACGTGTATAATAGCGTTATTGCCCCCGCAGTTGTGTTCCCGCCCCCCAAGTAAGGGAATGCTCGCCCAGGCGCTGCGCGTCTGTCATTCTGCCGGCATCGAGAACGTCTACGCCAACAATGCGGCGCCAGACCGCGATTGGCGCGGCTGCCGGTACTAACCCGTGCCACGCTCGGCACACACTGGAAGGCAGGAAGGTTTCATGAGGAACTGGGTGTTCTCGAACTCCCTTCGTGTCCGCGCAACTGCGGCGGTGCTCTGCACGCTGGTTGTACTGGCGCTGACGGCAGGATGTGGCGGCGGAGGCGGCGGCTCTAGCTCGGGCGGCAGCGGTGGAAATGGCGGTAACGGTGGCGGCGGCGGCAACGGCGGCAGTACCGGCTCCGGAAGCGGCACGATAACCGTTTCGGGTGTGGTGCGGGATAACACCGCGCTGCATGCACCGGTAGGTGGCGTTACAGTGACTCTTCTCGGAACCCCGAACCTCACCTCGGTGACGAACTCCCTGGGACAGTATAAGTTCACCGGGGTGCCATCGAGCACAACGGCTCTGAGAGTGACGAACCCCGACCCCACCGCGTATTTCAGCTATGTACTCTACAACAGCCAGCTCTACGACATCATCAATTGCCTGATTCCGCTTCCAGCGCTTACCACGGCGTCGGTTTCCGTGGCGGACCTTCAGCTCTACATCGGCGGAAGCAGTCCGCCTCCGCCTCCGCCTATCGGCGCTTGCCCGGCCGGCTAAGGCGCCATTGGACGGCGAAGGCGTGGACATGAGAGCCACCCGAATTCG
>JBBRJW010000404.1:0-4135 GCA_038218705.1 Chthonomonadales bacterium
GGTCATGGAGCTGAAAAGAGCGCGCGCCCAGACGTGTTGAGATCGTGCGGTGCAGCTCGATGTTCTCGGCAAAAACCGAGGACTGCCGGACGCGCCCGCTAATGGTGATCTCATACTCATCGCCCACCCAGGTTCCGCCCCATGAGACCGATGTCGCGGGGATGTTGTTGATGCGGCCATGCAGCCCATAGAGCTGCCCGTCATCGATCCCGTTCGCGCCGGCGTAAGTCAGTCCGCAGGTTGCAACCATACCACCGAAGAACCCACGCAGCCACCCTCGCCCGCCTTCGCCTTCGTGGTCGAAATAGGCGGGGTGCGTATCGCTCGTTGAGGACCTCCATGCGAGGGAGCGCCCGTTGAACGATGCAGCCGAGATGTCGAGACCCCGGGAGCCCAGCGCCGTGAACGCCAGCCCGCTGCCGGTAATGACGTCGATGGCGAGTGATCCGTCCTCGAGGCCTTCGATCAGGCGGTAGGGCTTTACTCGGGCCACCTGGCTGATATCGCCGACGTGCCCTAGCAGCTCTTCGCGCGTATAGTGCTTACCGTAAAGTGTCGCCATTCTGTTCGAGTCTCCTGAGAGGTTTGTCGGCGAACGATTCCGCCCCGGTGCTAAAGACTCCTCCCACGGCACACGGATTAGGCCCCGGGGAACCTCTAAGGCGGCTGCACCGTCTTACTCGCGTCAGCGCCCCAATGGATTACGGGAATGGGCAGACGATGCCTTCCCATGAAAAGGATAGTGATTGCACCATGGTACAGAAGCAAAATACCAGATGGCCTTTTGCGCTACACGCAGGAGCAGCCTTTTGCCTGCTTGCGCCGCTCGCCGGATCAGCAGGCGCGCAGGGCAGCAGAGCAGTACGGCTCGATGCAGGTTCGGTGATTCCCGTTCGGTTGAACGATACGCTCAGCTCGCTCGATTCGCGCAAGGGGCAGACGTTCACGGCGACGATACGGGGCGAGTCCACTCAGTCCGATGTCACCATTCTGCCGTCAGGCACCACGGTCGATGGAGTGGTCAAGGGGGTTCGCTCTCAGCAGGGAAAGGATCCAGGAGTTCTCGATGTAGCGTTCCGCCGGGTTCACCTTCCGGATGGCCGATCCTTCGCGATCGACGGCTCGCTCATCGGGTTGGACAATAAGAGCGTCGATCGCCGAAGCGACGGATCGCTCGTCGCGAAGCCAGCCCATAAGAACGATCGGCTTACCTACGTCGGCTACGGCGCTGGCGCGGGTCTGATTGTCGGACTCCTTACGAAGCACACGTTGGAGGACGCCGTGATCGGTGGCGGCCTTGGCTACCTGTTTGGCTCGCTTCAAAAGGGCCACTCGGACGCCCGCGACGTAAATCTGAAGGCCGGTACGGAGTTAGGGGTTCGGCTGGATAGCTCGGTCTCGACATCCGCCTATTCCGATCAGTACGGGACCAGCGAGGGAACCACTGGCCGGTTCCATCGGACCGATGCACCGGCCCGAGACCTGGGTCGGCCGCTTGTGCCCCCTTCGGACCTCAACACCGGAGTTATGATTGGTGATCAGACAGTCAACTTTGACTCAACGGCGATGCCAGTTGTTATCAAGGGCGTGACAATGATCCCTGCCGTTCCGGTTCTGCGCTCCGCAAGGATTCCTTACACGTGGGATGCCAGCCGGCAGGTTCTGAGCGCGACCGGTGATAACGGCCCGGCCCGCATCGCCGTTGGAAGCCGAATCGCCGTTCTGCGTGGATCTCAGAGGTCCCGCCTCGATGCGCCCGCGCAGCGCCTGAACGGCACCATCTATGTGCCGGCACGGTTCCTCGAACTCGCAACGGGTTACAAAATGCAGTTCGATGCGGGCAGCCGCACGTTCCTGTACGAACCCAACGGTGCGCTTCGGCAGTCTGATGATCAATTCAGCCGGTAACGAGCCGCGCGTTAATCTCGGGCGGAGCGACCGCATTCCATGCGGTCGCTCCGCCCGAGATTAACGCACATTGTTTTGACGCGTCGCACGAATCTGCATGGTGCGCCCGTCAATACCGATAGAAGGGTCGGTACGACTTCGAGCGTGGAGACTGGCAGGCCGACGGAATTTGAAGGGGCTCTTGCATTGGAGGGCGGGCTGGGGTATACTGCAGTCGCAATTGGGAGGCGGCTCCTGCAGGAGTTTTCCTCTCGTCGAATATGGGGCTGTAGCTCAGCTGGGAGAGCGCTTCAATGGCATTGAAGAGGTCAGGAGTTCGATCCTCCTCAGCTCCATTTCACTCCACTCCGTCTCCTCCGTTTCCCTTCCACGTTAAAATCAAAAAGAATAGCGCGCGCACCCGCACGAACGGTGCGCGATGGCGATGGCGGTTAGCCACTCTTCTGGCGCTCGCATCGGCCTTTGCCCTATGCGAGCCTCATGTTCGCGCAGATCCGGCGTCCGAAACGATGGACGTTATTGTCCTCGTTAACCCGGTCGCCGAGCGCGTAGCCAGGATCGGTGTAATCTACCGGACGAAGGTCGACCACCGCAGGGTGTCCGCCGAGATCGACCGCCTCGCCAATACAATCGGGGCGCACGTCGAGGCCGGTCGGTCCATTGTCGATGAGGCCGGCGCAACGAGGCTGCTGCCCCGGGCGGCGAGCACCACGGGAGCGACCTTCACTCTTTCAGGCGCCCAGCAGGTGCAGAATGGCGCTCCGAAGCTCGATTCCTATCTGACCGCCTTTCAGGGCTGGGACAACGTTGAGGTTATCTTTGCGATCGATGACCTCCAGCCGTACCGTGGGCCCGTCGATGTACACTCTGGCGATGTTTCCGTACAATTGATAAAAGAGCCCGGCGCGTACCGCTACGAGGCTCGGATTATGAAACATACAGGTGCGCTGCCGGCTCTCGCAAGCCTGGCAGAAGCGCCGCTGCCCATTACAGCAACTTCCGCTCGAACTCGGCCCAACAACGCGGGCCCGGTCTGGCCGTATATTCTTATTATTGCGGGCGCAGGGCTGCTTGGAGGCGTGGGAACGTATGTGCTTCTCACGCGGCGCAGCGGTGCAGCGCCGGGATAGTCACCATTGAAGCGCTGTTTGGAACGGTCGCTGGGCCCTGCCCCGGGCTCTGCGAGGGAATGTCGAAAGGATCTCTGATGACGTACGATCTCGATGAGATGATTCTTGCTGCTCAGGAGCGTAAGGCTTCCGACCTCTTCCTCAAGGTGGGGGCAGTCCCTTCGATTCGCGAACACGGTAAGATCGTGCCAATGAATCATCCGCCTCTCAGCGAGGTGGAGGTTCACGATCTCTGCTACAGCAAGATGAGTCCGCGGCAGCAGGCGATCTTCGAGCAGCATCACGAGATGGACCTGGCGTTCTCCGTTGGCGACGTTCTCCGGATCCGAATGAACGTTTATAGCCAGCGTGGTACGCTTGCCACCGTCTGCCGACTGATCGAGACCCGGATAAAGCCGCTGGAGGAACTCGGAGTACCACTCAAGGTCAAGGAGTTTACCCAGCACAAGAATGGCCTCGTTCTAATGACAGGGCCGACGGGGTCCGGCAAGACGACCACGCTGGCGGCAATGATCGACCTGATCAATCGAAATCGCAAAGTTAACATTATCACCCTGGAGGACCCGATCGAGTTCGTTCACAAGGACCAGCAGGCGATTGTGAGCCAGCGAGAGATCGGCCTCGACACCGATAACTTTAACGTTGCGCTGAAGCACGTACTCAGGCAGGCCCCGGACATCATCCTCATTGGAGAGATGCGCGACCTCGAGACGATGAATATCGCCCTGACTGCTGCGGAGACCGGGCACCTTGTGTTCGCAACGGTCCACACGGCGAGCGCCGCAGAGACCCTCGACCGTATCTCCAATATGTTTTCGCCCCATGAGCGCCCCATGCTCTGGCTGCGGCTCTCCACCTGTCTGAAAGGCGTCGTCTCCCAGAAGCTTCTCCCGAAGTGGGATGGCCGGGGTCGCGTTGCAGCGATCGAGGTGATGGACGTTACGCCGACGATCATCGGCCTTCTGGAGAAGGGCGCTGCCGACGAGATATACAGCGCGATCAAGCAGGGCGGGGAGGAAGCCTACTGGGGCATGCAGACCATGAACCAGTCTCTTCTCCGGTTCTACCAGCAGGGGATAGTGTCTAAAGAGGACGCC
>JBBRJW010000405.1:0-4096 GCA_038218705.1 Chthonomonadales bacterium
CTCATGCTGCCCTCCTGTAGTATCTGTTCTATACGCTGTAATTCACGCCTCCGCTTTGCGTGCGGTGACGCAGGGCGACGGCAGCCCATAGGCGAAACGCCAGTCCGAGTGCTCGACGTCTTTCAACCCAATCTCGGCCAGCACCCGGGCATACTCTTTCGTATTGCGAAAATCGAGGATCGCGACGTAGCCGCCGGGCTTCAGCACTCGGACGATCTCCTGCAGGGCCTGGACGCGCCCCCGGGGGTCAGAGATGTTGTGGAGCACCTGGGAGGAAACCACGACGTCGAAGCAGGCTTTCGCAAAGGGCAGCGTGCGGGCATCCCCTTGCTGAACCTCGACACGGTCGGCGACGCCTTCCAGGCGCGCATTGTCCAGAGGCGCTTTCGGACGGTTGCCGGAGAGGTCGTGCTCCTGCCACAGGTCGATCCCAATCGCTTTCCCATCACGCAGACGCCTGGCAGCGGCAACCAGCAGCAGTCCTCGCCCGCAGCCCACATCGAGGACCCTCTCGTCTCCGCGCCAGGGAATGTGATCCATGACGCGTTCGCGCACGTGGATTTTGCCCACCCGACTGCTCCACACCATCGCAAGGGCGGTAGCGAACAGGGAGAGAGCCGAAAAGACGAATCCCCGCAGGGCAGGAGAGAGAGATGCCGCGAGCAGGCAGGCAAGCCCGGCGACACTCAGATTGCGGATTACATACGGGGCATCGATTCCGTAATCTGCACGTTGGGCACGGTCTACCGGTCGATTCACGTACGTCTCCTGTTGGATCGCATACAGTCATAGAGTCGCCAGAGGGCAGGGCACTTCTGCCCTGTCAGGGCTAAGGTATGGTCTCGCGAGTAGAGTAGCAGCGCGGTGCGAAAGGCGCAGAATGACCTTCGATTACGAAATTGATTTCAAGCGGCCGGGGCCGGCCGAGAGAGTGCCCTCGACCTCGGAGCGCCAGGACGAGCCGAACGCGAGCGCGCCATAAGCGACCAGGCATGCGAGCCCGGCAGGTGCGATCCGCGCGGACTCCTCGGAGAGGAAGGATCGGAGCGAGACCGGCGAGTCGTCCACGAACAGCAGGCGGTCGTGCTCGTTGCCGATCCGGTCCTCCAGGTCGCTCTGGCCAGCACCTACGCGCAAATGGAAGAGGAACTCTGGCTTTCGCGTCCTCCGCTCGCGCGCGAGCCCGATCAGCGACATCCCGGCCACGTCGGCAGGGCCGCAGCCCAGTTCTTCGGCCAGCTCGATCCGCATTGCCGCGAACGGTGAGATTGGACCATCCAGTTGACCAAGTGGACTCAAGTTCCCGCCGCAGCAGTGATACCAGCCCGGATATGCAAAGACCGCGGAGGAGCGCTGCTGAAGCAGCAGCTTCCCGTCCGCGGTCTGAATCACGCTGCACACGCCCGCTCCATCCGAGAGCGCACTCTCGCCCTCCTCGCCGCGGGTATCTGGGTCCGTCATGTTTGTCCCGAGAAGCTCTCGATAATCGGTCGGGCCCAACAGAAAGCGAGCCCCCTCCTCTGTCAGCTCCCACTCGGCCAGGCGGCACATCCGCCCGGCGAAGAGGTCGCTGCCGCGCTGCGCGGCCTTCTGGAGCGCCGCTTCCCAGGTCGCCGCAATCCGATCCTCCGTGCGGCGCGAGAACCGAACACGCTCCGGGGTCCACGCAACACATACGGCCGACTCCGCGAGCCTCCGGGCAAAGAGAAGTTCGTAGGGACGCTCCATCAGCGATCAGCCAATCAGGTCGGCGATCACGCGCGCCGGCTCCACGCCCGAGAGACGCTGATCGAGCCCCTGGTATCGATAAGTGAACCGCTCATGGTCGTAGCCGAGCAGACGCAGCACCGTCGCGTGGAAGTCGTGGATATGGACAGGATCCCGGATGATGTTATACGAGAAGTCGTCCGTCTCGCCATAGATGGTCCCCGGCTTCGCCCCGCCGCCCGCCATCCACATGGTGAAGCAGCGCGGATGGTGGTCGCGGCCATAGTTATCCATGGTGAGGCCGCCCTGGGAGTAGATCGTGCGGCCAAATTCTCCGCCCCAGATAATTAGCGTGTCCTCAAGCATACCGCGCTGTTTCAGGTCCTGCACAAGCCCCCAGCAGGGCTGATCCACATCCCTACACTGACTTGGCAGCCGGCCGGCCACGTTTCCGTGGGTGTCCCAGTTATTGTGGTAGACCTGCACAAAGCGTACGCCGCGCTCCATCATCCGGCGAGCCATCAGCGCCGTATTCGCAAAGCTCCCCGGGTTCTTCGCCTCAGGGCCGTAGAGCGCCAGGGTGGTCTCTGTCTCATGGCTAAGGTCTGTCAGTTCGGGCACGCTCGCCTGCATCCGAAACGCGAGCTCATACTGCTCGATCCGCGTGTGGGTCTCGTCATCGCCCACCGTCTTGTAGGCTATCTCGTTAAGCGCTTTGAGACCATCGAGCGTCTGCCGGCGTACGTTCGGCGGTACGCCGGGGGGATTGTTGATGTAGAGGATGGGATCCCCTGCCGATCGAAACGAGACTCCGGCATGTTCGCCTGAGAGGTATCCAGATGACCAGAGCCGCGCCGAGATCGCCTGAACCTGCTCGGTGTTCGTCGGTCGGGCGACCAGCACCACGAACGTAGGCAGGTTGGCATTCATAGAGCCGAGCCCATATGAGATCCACGCTCCGAGGCAGGGGCGGCCGGTGATCTGGTTGCCGGTCTGCATATAGGTAATGGCCGGCTCGTGGTTGATGGCGTCCGTGTGCATGGAGCGAACGAAGCACATCTCATCGACCATCTTCGCGGTATACGGGAGCAGCTCGCTCACCCACATGCCGCTCTTCCCGTGCTGCTCGAATTTGTACTTGGAGGGCGCGATCGGAAAGCGCGACTGCCCGGAGGTCATTGTCGTCAGGCGCTGCCCGTTGCGCACCGACTCGGGCAGGTCCTTGTCGTAGTAGGCCTTCATCTGCGGCTTGTAGTCGTACAGGTCAACCTGCGACGGGCCGCCCACCATGTGGAGGTAGATCACCCTTTTGGCCTTGGGAGCGAAGTGCGTTGGAACCGCGCCATGCGTAACACTGTCGAGCATTGGCTGGAGCGCGCTCCGCTCGCGCGTCACCACGCTCGAAGCACCGGCGCTGCTGGCCGCGAGCGCTCCAAGAGCGGCCGTGCCCAGGACACTCATGCCGCGGGCGAAAAACTGCCGGCGAGTCTCCAGTCGGATCCAGTCCTGCGCCTCGGGATGTATGGGTTCTCTCATTTGTTCAGCACCTCGTCCAGGTTCATAAGCTGGTTAGCGAGCATGGTCCAGGCCGCGAGCTTCTCGGGCTTGATGGTTGGATCCGGCTTCGAGTCGCCCACCGCAATCACCTCCGAGGACTCCTTCGGATGCGACGCATAGAACGAATCGAGGCTGTTGAGCGAGCGGAGGGCAACTGCATCTTCGCCCGGAGTCAGTGGCCGCGCTAGGAGCCGGCGGGCCATCAGGTCGACGGCGGCGTGCGGGCTCTTGCCGGCCTCCTTCAGCGCCTTCTCCGCAAGGGCGCGTGCGGCCTCCACGAACTGCACATCGTTCAGTGTAACGAGCGCCTGCAGCGGCGTATCGGTGCGCTCCCGGCGCACCGTGCAGGTCTCCCGGCTCGGCGCGTTAAAGATGTCGAGCGATGCTGGCGGCGCAGCACGCTTCCAGAAGGGGTAGAGGCTGCGGCGATAGAGGCTGTCGCCGGTATCCTTTCGGTAATCCCGAGTGTTGCTGCCGATCATGGCCACTGCCTCCCACACCCCGTCCGGCTGGTAGGGTTTCACACTCGGGCCGCCAATCTTCCGCACGAGCTCGCCGCTGGCGGCGAGCGCGTAATCGCGGATCATCTCGGCATCCATCCGGAATCGCGGGCCCCGCGAGATGAGCCGGTTGGCGCGATCCTTCGCCAGCTTCAGTGGCGTTACGGCTCCACTCTGCCGATAGGCCGCCGAAGTGAGCAGGATTTTGAACAGCTTCTTGACGTCCCAGCCGTTCTCGCGGAATTCCACCGCCAGCCAGTCGAGCAGCTCCGGGTGGCTTGGAGTCTCCCCCATCACCCCGAAGTCGGCGGGGGTCCGCACCAGCCCCTGCC
>JBBRJW010000406.1:0-4089 GCA_038218705.1 Chthonomonadales bacterium
CCTTCGAGGAGCTCGTGGCGAAATATGGCGAAGAGAACGCCCGCTACCTGTTCGACACACTCTGCGCCCAGACTCACAACTACTCCCAGTTCACGTACATTGAGATGGGAGTCGAGCGCGACGACCGTTATGAGATTCAGACACGTGAAGAGGCGGATCGCCGTGGGTGGGCATTTGAGCACGTTCAGGGAGACATGAGTATCCTGGAATCGCTGGTGAATGGGCCCTGGGATGACGAGCGCTTTCTCGTTGTGCCCCCCGGGCATCGGGTGATTGCGCGCTACGACGAGCGAATTGTGGATGTTGAGGAGGCGACCCCATGAACTCTCGAGAGCGTGTTGTGACCGCAATGCGGCGCAGCACTCCGGACCGTGTGCCCTTCGATTTTGGCAATGGATTTGCCCCCGAGCAGGTGACGCGGCTGAAGGAGCGCACCGGGCAGAGCGACCCGAACGAGTTCTTCCATACCGACTGTCGCGGTTTCGGCATCAGTGGGAGCCGGGAGCATCTGGATTTCTCACGGTACCATCCGAAGCTGCCTCCGCGCGCCTATATCGACGAATGGGGAATTGGCCACCTGCACACCCAGTCGACCGAGGCGGGGCATCTCCACCTGGATGGCTTCCTCTACCCGATGGCCTGCTTCGGGAGTGCAAAGGATGCGGAGGAGTATCCCCTGCCTGACCTGGAGGCGGATTATCGGTACGACGACCTGCGGGCAAACGTGAAGGCGGCGCAGGAGCGCGGTCTCGCGGCCGTGGCGCACATGGAGTGCACGATCTTTGAGGTCGCCTGGTATCTCCGCTCGATGGAGCATCTGCTGATGGACTTCATCGACAACCACGCTTTCGCTGAAACGCTGCTCGACCGCATTACCGAGAAGCGGGTCGTGCAGGCGCGACGGTACGCGGAGTCGGGGGCCGATATTATCCGAATGGGCGACGACATCGCCTCCCAGCGCGGGCTGCTGATGCGCGACACGATGTGGCGGAGGTGGATGAAGCCACGGCTCGCCAGGGTGATTGCCGCGGCCCGCGCCGTGCGGCCGGACATCCTGGTCTTCTACCACACGGACGGCGCGGCCACCAACCTTGTGCCGGACTTCATCGATCTCGGCATCGACATTCTCAACCCGATCCAGCCAGAGTGTATGGACCCGGCAGCGCTGAAGCGTGAGTACGGCAAGAGCATCTCGTTCTGGGGCACCGTGGGCACGCAGACGACGCTCCCGTTCGGTACCCCGCACGATGTGCGCCGGGAAGTGCAGGCGCGGGTGAAGACCGTGGGCCAGGGAGGCGGGCTCTTTCTCGCCCCAACGCACATGATCGAGCCCGATGTGCCCTGGCAGAATATACTCGCATTTGTCGAGGCAGTGCAGGAGTATGGCCGCTACGAATAGGCGCTTCCAACGGAGGGAGCAGAGATAGGAACGGTTATGCAGACCCGAGAGCGCTTTGCCCGCATGTTCGCCCACCAGGAGGCAGACCGCATCCCAATCATCGACGATCCGTGGGGCGCCACCGTCGAGAGGTGGCAGTCCGAGGGAATGGGGCGGGATGTCTACTATGTGGACTACTTTGGACTGGACCATGTTGCGGAGATCGGCGTTGACAATAGCCCGCGCTACCCGAGCAGGGTCATCGAAGAGACGCCAACCTACAAGATCCACACTTCAAACTGGGGCGCAACGCTTCGCGACTGGAGCCATGCTGGCGGAGTGCCAGAATTCCTCGACTTCACGATAAAGGACCGCGAGAGCTGGAAGGCGGCAAAGGAGCGCATGACGCCCTCCGACGACCGGATTCCCTGGGATTTTCTCAAGCAAAATTACGCCCGCTGGCGGGAGCGCGGCGACTGGATCCAGGCCAATCTATGGTTCGGATTCGACGTGACCCACTCATGGACCGTTGGCACCGAGCGCTTGTTGACAGCGCTGGTGGAGGATCCCGAGTGGTGCACAGAGATGTTCAACCACTTCCTTGACGTGCATATCGCGCTGTACGACAGGATATGGGATGCAGGCTACCACTTCGACAGTGTAAAGTGGCCCGATGACATGGGCTATAAGCACAGCCAGTTCTTTTCGCTGCGCACCTATCGCAAGGTCCTTCGCCCTGTCCATGCCCGCGCCGTCGCCTGGGCACACTCAAAGGGCGTGAAGGCGCACCTCCACTCCTGCGGCGATGTCAATCCGTTTATCCCGGACCTCATCGAGATGGGAATGGATGCGCTCAATCCGCTGGAAGTGAAGGCGGGCATGGACCCCGTTCACCTGAAGCGCACGTATGGCGACAAGCTGGTATTTCACGGCGGCATCAACGCGGTGCTCTGGGATGATACGGAGGCGATTGAAGAGGAGATGCGGCGTGTGCTTCCGGTGATGAAGGAGAATGGCGGGTACATCTTCTCATCCGACCACTCCGTGCCAAGCAGCGTGAGCCTGGAAGATTTTCGCTACATTGTGAAGCTCGCCAGGGAGCTGGGGAGCTACGAATGAGCAGCGCGTCAAAGCTAACTTCGTGTGAACGAATGCGCCGGGCATTGAGCCTCCAGGAGGCGGACCGCATCCCGCGGGCCGAGTCGTTCTGGCCGGAGACCATTCCGCTCTGGCAACAGCAGGGACTTCCCGCGAACGTGGACGTTGCCGCGCTCTTTGATTACGACGTGGTCGGCGCAGGCTGGATCGACCACAGTGCGCGCCCGGGCTATTCTGAGCTTGTTGCAGAGGCTGACGAGTGGGCGACTCGCAAGGATGGCAACGGGGCGATCCTCAAGTACTGGAAGCATAAGAGCGGCACGCCCGAGCATATCGGCTACACCGTCGATTCGCAGGAGAGCTGGGAGGAGAGCAAGCGCTTGATGCTCGCCGTGCCACCCGAGGCGCGAGTCGACCTGCGGGCCGCCCTCGCCGCTCAGGCGCGCGCCCGAGCAGGGGATCGATGGCTGGCGTGGACCGGCGTCGAGTGCTTTGAGACCGCGAAAGACGTGGTCGGCCACGAGTTTCTCTGCTGCGCCATGGCAAGCGAGCCGGACCTTGCGAAGGATATTTTCGACACTGAGGCGGAGATAGCCATTCAGGTCCTGAGGTACCTGGAGGCGGGAGGCTTGAGGGTTGATGGGGCCTGGATGTATGGCGACATCGCATACAACCACGGTCCGTTCTGTTCGCCGCGCATGTACCGCCGTCTGGTGATGGATGCGCATCGCAGGCAGATCGAGTGGTTCCACAGCAGGGGCCTTCCGGTGATCTACCACACCGATGGCGACTTCCATCCGCTAATAGAGCCGTTTCTGGAACTCGGGATTAACTGCTTCCAGCCGCTGGAGGCGAAAGCCGGCATGGACGTTCGTACGCTGAAACCGCTCTATGGGAATCGCGTTGCTTTTATGGGAAATATCGACATCATGGTGCTGATCTCCAACGACCGCGAGAGGATCGAGGAGGAGGTCTCCTCCAAGATACCGGTCGCGAAGATTGGCGGAGGCTACATCTACCACAGTGACCACTCGATTGCACCCGGGGTGACCTGGGAGACCTACCAGTTCCTGATGGAGCGTGTGGAGCACTACGGCCGATACTGACGAGCCACGGAGGGAGACACGACGGCAATGAGCGCGACCATGGAGTTTGAAGGAAAGCCTGATGCCGGTGAGGCCCAGAAGCGCATGGCGGCCTGGTGGAACCGTGAGATCCTCGACCGGCCCACCATACAGGTGACCGCGCCGCGAGCCGATCGGCGCCCGATGCCAGCCAGGCACCATCCGGATATCCGCGCTCGCTGGATGGATGTTGACTACGTGCTGGAGTGCGCCGAGACCGCAATCGCCAATACTTACTTCGCGGGCGAATCGCTCCCGACCTTTCAGCCCAACCTGGGCCCGGAGATTATGACCGCCAGCCTGGGCGCGGAGCTCGAGTTTGGCGACTACACCTCCTGGTCGCTTCCGACCCTGCACGACTGGGCCGACATCCCGACGCTGCGCGTTGACCCGGATAACTGCTATGTTCGGACGATTCTCGAGATGACTCGCCAGGGCCTCGAGCGAGGCCGCGGCAAGTTCCTGGTGGGCATCACCGATCTCCACCCC
>JBBRJW010000407.1:0-4087 GCA_038218705.1 Chthonomonadales bacterium
GGTCTGCCACTGAAGCGGCGGTTTGCAGGCGTTCACGAGCGGTGCAAACTGGTGATAGACCGATCCGCAATCGCCGCTGCCGGGCTCCTTGATGCCAAACGAATCGAGCACCTGGATCTCGTATCGTCCCTGGAGGATCACACCGCTGTTCCCACGCCCCTGCCCTTTGGCATCCGGCATGTAAGGCACTCGGAACTCAACGTGAAGCTGGAAGCTCCCAAAAGAGTCCTTCGTCTGGATATCCCCGCCGCGCGCCGTCATCGCGCCATCAGTAATCGTCCAGGTCGGGGCTTTCCCGCCCTGTGTCCAGTTCGCCACGAGCTCATCCGGCTTGCCGGCGAACAGCACCTTGAGGCCAGGAGCAGTTGGAATGGGCGCGGGCGGAGTGTGATCCTCCGAAGTGGGCGCCTGGGCGGCGCGCGCGCCCGCCACCAGCAGAAGACCGGCAGCCGCCAGGAGCGCCGGCAGCAGGCGAAGCGTGGGAAGTGATTTCAACAGTTTCTACCCTCCAGAAGTTTTCCTTTCGTTCGCGTTGTAATCGGTCAGTTCCTGCCTTAATCGGTTAACCCATCTGATTCCGTGCTCATTAATCTCGGTTCGATCGCCCAAGTAGCATGAGGAAGATACCAGAGAGCTCCAGCACTCCCACTCCGATCAGAGACTCGATGGGCTTCGGAGGCTGCGCGCCGATAGCGTTTACGTCGTAACCTTCATCGGGGTTTGCGCGGTAGTACCTCACCACTGTCTGCGTTCCTACGGCCGGCCTGCGGAACTCGGCATACTCGTTCTCAACGACATGCCGTTTCCCCAGTGAATCCTCGAACTCCACCGTTCCATAGGCCTTCGGGTACCGGGAGTCGTTATTGTCCCGGATGGAGACAACGGTCGCGGGCGCGACAGCTCCCTTCGCTGTGAAGAGCTCGGCCTGATGGGGATTCTTCACGAGAAACGAGTAGAGTCCCATCCCCACGCCAATCACCACCAGCGCCTTCCCGACAGTCGACTGTTTCATTCGCCTCGCTTCCTCGTAGTAGAGCTCAAATTGCCTCGGAGTGCGGCGTTCTGCCCCTGCCCTCGATTGCCTTCAGTGCCTCCGCCGCCTTCATTTTGACCAGGCCATTCTCGTCGGCAGTGGCCTCGCGCAGCGCGTTCGCCTGGGCGGTTCCGCCGATCTCCTTCAGCACAATGCAGGCCTGCATCCTGACCGACCAGTCCGGGTCCTTGAGATACTTCACAACCGCCGAAGCCGCGCGCGGGCCCATTGCAATCAGCGACCTGGCCGCGAAGTCGTGATCCTTCTGCAGCAGCGCCGCCACTGGCGCGGCAGCCCGCACATCGTGCAGCTCTCCCAGCGCCTCCAGCGCGGCCCACCGCACCGCAAAAGACTCGTCTTCGAGGCGCTTGATTACCGAAGGTACTGCGTCCGGCGTGCCCCAGACACCCAGCGCCTTGGTGGCCCACTGGCGGGCAAAGCCGTCCTTGTGGGTGAGAGCGCTCGCCAGCGCCCGCGTAACCCTGTCGCGATCCGCATCGGTTGGGGCAGCGCCGGCCAGCTTGCTGGCAGCGCCCATCACTTTGAAGCTATCCTGTGTGCGAAGATCCACAATCGCCTGATCGATATCACCCGCTGAGAGTGGCTTCGCTTCGGGCTTGACGGGTGCGGGCGGGTTAAGGGCCTGTTCCCTCGATGCGCCCTCCAGAAGCTTGTATGTGAGCGTGATCGGCGTCTCAACGACGGTATTGGCGGTGTTTCTATCGACGAGCTTCGCCTTGAATTCGAGGGAACGAGGCATTCCCAGGATCTTGTCGAACACGACATCGCCGTCGCCAGACAGCATGAACCGGGGCTGCCCTCCCACGGTATCCCGAGTCTTCAGCTCATAGTGCTTATGGACCGTGGTGAGCGCGCCACTCTCGGAACCGATCGAGTATACCGTATGCTCGGTGGCCGGGAGGTTTCGCTGCTCCTCGCGCCCGAAGTGAGACAATGGCGCTACAGGATGAAACTCCGTCACAACGATGGCGCAATGATTATCGGTCTCCCAGCTCTTCCCTTCTGATGCGAGGGTCTCGATCACGAGCTGCGAGAGGTCGCCGAGAGCGCGCGGGAGCTGGGAATCGCCCTCTATCTGGAGCAGGTGGCCACCCGGGTCGATGCGTACCTTGTTGGGAGCGGCGAACGGCCCGTGCCGCAGAAAGTCGAACCCGAACTGATGCAGGTAGAATGGGCCGCCTGGATCGAAGCTTCCATCGCGCGACTTCCGCTGGGGTATCAGGTTCCCGCTGCACGTTATTGTGACACCGTCTTCCGCGCCGGTTCCCACGGTATACGTCACATTTCCAGACGAGACCTCATCGTAGTGCGGCGTCTCCGATTGAATCCGGACGGCGTAAAGATAGCTCTGTCCCGCCTTCGGGTGGTAGCTCAGGTCGGCCCGGCCGGCGCGGTGGGAGGCAGCAGCCGCTGGCGCCTGTCCAAACTGCAGCGGCAGCGCAATGCAGAGCGTAGCGATGGCGAGGCCAGCAGCAGCCGGCGCACCTGCCCGGCTTGTTCGTGGCAGCTTCATGGCAAGCAATCTCCTCTTGATCGTCTCCGGCGTCTCAGCGACACCGACTGTCACCAGGCGCGACTGCAGGTTGGGTTTGTGCAGCGCGGCCACCTTCACCAGCATCTCACCATACTCCCCGGCGGAAGCGTCTCCGTACCGAAGGGCCACTTCGTCGCATGCCATCTCCTGGGCACAATCATACTCGCGGGCCGCCAGCCATTCGGTCGGCAGAAAGTAGAACAGTGCGTGACCCAGCGCCGGCAGCCAGCCCCAGAGAAGGTCACGGCGGCGATAGTGCGCCATCTCGTGCGCGATCACCATCCGAAGCTCGGTGTCGCTGCACTCCCCGGCAAGCCGAGTCGGCAGCACGATCGCGGGCCTCGCGCCTCCTAAGAGAACCGGGCTGCCTACGCTCTCGGCCATCAGCAGCTCCGGCAACTTCTCCATTCCCATCTCAGCCGCCAGAAGGTCCCGGTCAAAGAGCGCCTCGCCGCGGTGGATTGGCTCTGCCAGACGGCGAAGCCATCCTGCGGCCACCCACTCGCCAGCTACCCGAAAGAGACAGACCAGCACTCCAACGCCCCAGAGCAGCACCAGCCCCGAAATCAGCAGCGACAGCCGGCCGGCGCCAGAGGGCTCGGCTCGCGCCGCCCGGGGCTCCACTCCGGCCCGGTGTGGGTCCGGGGAGCCCTGCCCCAGGGCGGACGCCGCGGAAGCGGTGTCCGCATGGGCGACCACCGGCGGCTGCACGGCCGCGCGACCTCCGCCGACGAGGTGGGCAGGAGCTGGGACCGTCAGGCAGCCGATCAGCGCCAGAAGGAGACGAAGGTACGCGCCTCGCCAGAGCCACGCTCGCGCGTCGCACCGCATGGACCGCAGGGAGCGGCAGACGAGGAACACGAAGCCAATGGCGAAACTCCCCTGCCAGCAGGCGCGCCAGAGCGCCGAAGCACATGGCATCGCGAGGTTCGCGCCACTCTGGAACGCGGCACTCCAGTTCATGCGCTCTCCCCCTCTCCTATGCCCGGTCCGTCGGCTTTCGCATCCGTCTTCAAATCGGCCACCAACCGCTCAATTTCGGCGAGATCCTTCTCTGTGAGCTTGTCGACGGACGCGAGATAAGCGACTACCGGTGAAACGGCGCCGCCGAGCATGTTCTCGACAAATCGCCCCACCAGATTTTGGAGCACTGCCTCGCGCGCCTCGGGCGCGGTGTAGACAAAGCGACCGTCAGCCTGCTTCCGCACCAGGTAACCCTTTGTGCGAAGGCGTTCGAGCACCGTGAGCACCGTGGTTCGAGCAAGCTGCTTCTCCGCGCCAATGACATCGACCACCTGCCGCGCGGTGAGCGGTCCATGCTCCGATACATAGTTCAGGATGTCCAGCTCCTGCTCACCCAGCGGTGCATGCGGGCCCACAGCAATCTCCTCTCGGCGCACCTGCTGTCTATACTTGTAGACACGGGTTATTCTAGACTGGCTGTCGACGTTTGTCAAGAGGGAGCGCAAACTTTTTTGGGCTGTTTTTGACAGGACTCA
>JBBRJW010000408.1:0-4081 GCA_038218705.1 Chthonomonadales bacterium
CATCCAGACGCTGAGAGTGACGCTGACTGTCTGAAGCAGGTTCTGCCCGGTCTGTGAGAGGAGCAAAACCGCAAGGATCGGTGTCGCCGCCGCAAATATCACGAAGGCGAGCTCGCGGTACCGCAGATGCTGGCCCTCCCAGAGGCGGGCGATTCCTTTCGCATCCACCAGTTTGGAACCGATACGCAGGCGTGTCAGAAACGTCGATGCCATCCCCGCGCGCCCTTTGTCGAGGAATTCCTCCAACGAAAAGTGCGTCCCCACCGCTACGATAAGCCGGGCGCCTAGCTCGTCGGCCATCAGCATGGCCACATCCTCGCTCGTGCCGGGCGAGTGGAGTACCTGGGGATTGAGCCCCATGTCTTCCAGGCGCTTCAGGCCGGGTGCGCCGCGCCCATCGCCCTTTACGTATCCATGCACAACAAGCTCCGCTCCACAGAGAAGCGCGGCATCGCTCACGCTGTCCATATCGCCGAAGATGACGTCGGGCCGCAGCCGATGCTCCAGAAGCGCATCTGCTCCGCCATCTACCGCGATCATCACCGGGCGCTGGTCCCGCACATAGTCCGCGAGGAGAGCGAGGTCGTCCTTGTGGCCTTCGCCACGCACGACGATTATGGCGTGTCGCTCCCGAAATCGAGTGCGTAGAGGCGGGATCTCCAGAGCATCGAAGAGGAGCGCCTTCTCGTTGTTCAGGTAGTCGAGCGTGTTTCGGGCAAAGTGGTCGAGCTCGCTGCTCAGATTGGCGCGCGCGGCCTCCATCTGCTGGTCAAGCTCGGGCCGGGTCATCAGCTTTCCGCGAAGCGTGACACCCGATGTGAAGCGGAGCAGCTCACCGGAGAGCTCGGCGCTGCCGCCATCGGGAGCGGCGTCAAATCCTTCATCCCCGACAGCGTCCAGCAGCGGAATACCGGCCTCGAGGAGCACACTGGGGCCGCGGTTGGGGTAGCGGCCAGTGATCGACTGTGCGGCGTTAACCACGCCTGAGACCGGGATTTCGGCGAGGACGCGTGCTGCTGTGGTGTCGAGATCGGCGTGGTGAATCAGCGCGATGTCGCCCGGGCGCAGCCGGGATGTCAGGTTTTTAGTCCGCCGGTCCTTTAGAACGCGGCGCGCACTTGGCACGGCCATTCGCTTTCCGATCTGACTGCGCAGCGCGAACTGCCCGCGCCTGCCCGCCGAGCGTATTATACTCCGTCTGAGGTATCTCCTGCTGACTCGCCCAGCCGGCCGCACGGGCATCGCGTGGCCCGGCGACTCGCGAAAGCCCGGTAGCGGGCGGAGCTGTCGGGTACAATAGCCCCTGCATCCATCTCCGTTCGAAATACGAAAGCGACCATGATTCCTCCAGACGAGATCGTCATTAACGGGCTCGAGTTTTACGCCTACCACGGTGCTTCCGACGAGGAGCAGCAGGTAGGCCACCGGTATACCATCGATGCGCGTCTCGAAGTCGACACGCACCGAGCCGGTGATACCGATCGGTTAGGCGATACCGTGAGTTATTCGCGTGCGGCGCGGCGCATGGTTGAGGTGGGCACGCAGGAACAGTTCCGGCTGCTGGAAGCGCTTGGCGCTCGGATCGCCGCGGTGGTGCTCTCGGAGTTCCCGCTCGTACAGACCATTCACCTTCGCCTGCTGAAAGTGAGCCCGCCCATGAACGCAATCGTCGCGAGCGTTGGCGTAGCCATCACGAGGTCGCGTGAATAGGCGAGGCTCGGGAGCCCGCCGGCATTCCGAAACGTATGGTAAGATAGAATTGTAGTTTATAGCGTGAGGTCCGGCGCTCCCGGCCAAAACGCCCGCATTACCGAGCGTGTCAACATCCCCGTCCGAATCGCGGAGGGCCCCGGAGCTTCCTGGCCTATCTTCTCGATCGCGGACTGCGCGCTCAGAGGAGAGTACACCCATGCTGCAGCAGCCCCTGCCACGGGAGATCACGAGCCTTTCACCACTAGAGACAGACGCGCGGATTGCAGCGGCACGCCGCTGTCTTGCCGACGACCTGATCGTGCTTGGTCATCACTACCAGCGCGACGAGATTATCAAATGGGCGGACTATCGGGGCGACAGCCTCAAGCTTTCGCAGCTCGCCGCGAACCATCCAGAAGCTCCCAATATAATCTTTTGCGGGGTCCACTTCATGGCGGAGTCCGCAGATATACTGACCACCGACAAGCAGAGCGTTATCCTTCCGAACCTGGCCGCAGGCTGCTCCATGGCGGACATGGCCTCGATCAGGCAGGTGGAGGCGTGCTGGCGCGATCTCGCGACCGTGACCGATGTCTCCCGCATCGTGCCGATCACTTACGTGAATTCTACTGCTGCACTGAAGGCGTTTGTTGGTCGGAATGGTGGATCGGCCTGCACCTCTTCCAACGCACGCAGGGTGGTCGAGTGGGCCCTTCAGCGGGGCGATAAGATTCTCTTTGTGCCCGACCAGCATTTGGGCCGTAACACGGCTGTCGACCTGGGGCTCGACCCGGATCGCGACATGGCGCTCGTCGACCCGTTCCTGCCGAATGGCGGGCTAACACCGGAGAAGGTCGCCGCAAGCAAGATCCTGCTCTGGAAGGGCCACTGCTCCGTTCACGGCCGGTTTACTGTCGGGCAGATTGCGGAGGCCCGGGCCACACATCCTGGAGTACGGGTTATCGTCCATCCGGAGTGCCCGCTCGACGTGGTGCAGGCCGCCGACATGAACGGCTCCACAGAGTTCATCATCAACGCCATTACAAACGCGGAGCCGGGGTCGACCTGGGCCGTTGGCACCGAGATTAACCTTGTGAGCCGACTTGCCGCGGAGCACCCGGACCGGACCGTGTTCTGCCTGGACCCGGTGGTCTGCCCCTGCTCAACGATGTATCGCATTCATCCTCACTACCTTCTCTGGGCCATGGAGAGCCTGGTGAAGGGCGAGGTAGTGAATCGGGTGCAGGTTCCGAGCGACGTGGCTGCTGATGCACGGATATCGCTGGATCGCATGCTCGCCATTTGATGAGGGAGCCACGTGGCTCCGGGAGCTTACTGAAGAATGATGGATGCGGCCTTCCTGCGGCGCTTGAGATTCTGCGCCGAGCAGGCACTGCCCGGCAGGCGCGGGAGGCGCGTGCCGGGCGAGGCGGAAGCCGCCCACGAGAGAGCTCTGGCCGCCGATCCGGAGCTCTATGCCCTCTGTGCGGCGCTCCCGGGGCTTCAGCCGAGTCAGGCGCAAACCATCCTCTGGCGGCTGCTGAAGCAGGTGGCCAGCGGCCAGGCCCCGGAGGAGCCGAACGCCAGCGCGTGCATCTACCTTCTCTGGTCGATGCCTGCGGAGCGCTCTCTGGCCGTTTTCCTGGCGCTGAAGCGGGAGCGGATTGGAGGCCGCGCGCTCTCGCGACTGCTCCTCTCATTTCTGACGCACCATCCCCGTGCCGGAGCGCTGGCCAGTGCGCACCCGAGACTGGTGCGTGCGGCGCTGGTGCATGCCCTCGGTGAGGTGTGCGCCCACCAGCTATTCGCTGAGCGGGCGCACGGGAGCCTGGCCGCGCGGCGGCTCCGGCAGGTGGGCGTGGATGCCGCTGCCCTCGAGCGGCTCGAAGCGGTCTACCTCCGGACGCCACTCCCGCCCGCCCTGGATACGCCTGCCCACGTGCCCTCTCCAGAGCCCGCAACCCGGGGCGGCATCGAGGAGGCCCTGCGCCGCCACTACGCCCGGTTAGAACCCGTGCTGGAGGAGGCGCTCGCCTCGGGGGCGGCCGGGCTGGCAGCGCAGCTTCCACGGGTTTCCGGGCGGATTGCGCTGGTCCTCGACGCCTCCGCCTCGATGGCTGGCGCGGGCGGCTGCAGCGCCGCCCTGGCTCGGGCCGTGGCGTTCGAGCGGGTACTGCAGCGGTGCGCGGATGGCTGCGAGGTCTTTGTGGCTGGCGGCTTCGGCTGGCCGCCTGCGCCGGAGGGGCCTACTGATCTGGCCCGGCCCCTGCTGGATGCCGCCGAAGGCCAGTTTGACCTGCTGCTGGTGGTGACAGATGGCCTTGAGAACCGCATGGACGGCGACCTGAGCCGCGCGCTGGCTGCACTGGCCCGGTCCGGAAGCTGCGGA
>JBBRJW010000409.1:0-4072 GCA_038218705.1 Chthonomonadales bacterium
GGTCTCCTCTGCCGGGGCGCTTCTATATCTATGGCGCTGCCGGCTCGCCGGGCACAGCAGACGGTACTACTGCAGCCGGCGCCGCAGCAGTCAGGGGCGATATATCGTCCACAACGAGGAGCGGGAGTTCCGACAGTAGGCCATCTTTGACTGCCTGGATCAAAACACGGCCAGCGGCCTCCGAATCGTATCGTGCGAGGACGAGGTGCGCCTGTCCCCCACCCATTCGCGCGATCACCTCGTAAGTCATGGTCTGCGCGGTCGACTCGCGCCTGCTCACCAGCTCAATCGAGTCGATTCGCTCCATATTGACTAAACGGTTGTGTGAAGCTGCGATCCACATACTCTCGCCCCCTCTCTTGCCGCTCTTGTCGGCAAGTTAGTCCTTGCGCGATTCAGCCTGAAGTTTCGCGGCCTGGCCCGGATCCCCGATGTGGAGCGTCTCATACGCCTGCTCGGAGGACTTGAACGGACCCAGCCCCTCATGTCCATGCCAATCCCCCTGGTGGTGGATCGGGTCCGGAAGCCCACTCTCCGCTTCGCGCCGCGCGATGTACGCATCCATACGGGCGCGCAGAAACGCCACTACGTCGGGCAGCTCAGCCGCGACATTGATCAGCTCGCCCGGATCGGACTGCAGGTTGTAGAGCTCCACTTCGGGTTTGAAGTGGAAATCTGGCTCCAGGGCGATGATGAGCTTCCACTCCGGGGTGCGCCATCCATGCTTCCGCATCCAGGTGCACTCGGTGATGTAGATCTCGCTCTCATGCGAGCTGACCTCGCCGCTCACCATCGGCAGCAGGCTCTGCCCGTCGAAGCGCGCGGCCGGTTTAATCTCGGCCAGCTCGAGCAGCGTTGGCACCAGGTCTTTGTGCTGGGTGAAGCCGCTCACGCGGACACCTGCGGGAATTCGGCCCGGGTAGCGGATAATCAGAGGCACGTGAAGCGTGTTGTCATAGATACCGTGGTGATCGAACCAGCATTCGTGATCGTACAGGGTCTCGCCATGATCCCCGTTCAGCGCAATGATGGTGTTGTCCATCAGCCCCTTCGCCTCAAGAGCCGTAAAGATCGACTGGATACAGGCATCCATGTATGCCACAGCTCCATCGTACTGTGCGACCACGTAATCTTTATCCGAAATCCCCGGCGGCATCCAACTGGCAAAGAAGTCGCAGAACGGCTTGAAGCTCATCACCGGGTCCATGCTTTTGTTGGCCGGATCAACCTCATTGCCATGGTAGAACATCCGCTCATAGGGGGATGGCGGAAGGTACGGTGCATGGGGATCCATGTGCCGCAAGAACAGGAAGAACGGTTTCCCGTCGTCCGCCAGCCGATCGAGCTCCGGCAGCGCCACGGCGTTCAGACTCTCAGCCTTCGGGCTGCGTCCTTCGTTCCAGCTTCCCCACGCCGGATAGTCGAGGTACTTATCGAAGCCGCGCGAGCTCGGGTTGCCAGAAAATCCCACGCAGGTCGTAGTGTAACCCGCCGTTCGCAGCATCTCCGGGAGCGTCGGGACCTCCGCGCGGAGAGGACCGCGGTGCCGAAGCGCAATCACCTGGTTCGTAAAGCAGTCCGTGCCTGTCAGCATGGAAGCATACGCACTGGTAGTTGGAATGTGGGCACTGTAGTTGCGCTCGAACAGCACTCCCTCGGACGCAAGCCGATCGATATGCGGCGTGGTCTGGCGGTTGTAGCCGTAACAGCTCATGTGATCAGCAAGAAGAGAGTCGACGGCCAGCAGGACAATATTCGGTTTCGTTCCAGGCATCTTTGGCTCCAGAGGTTGAGTTAACTTCGATGCCCATTTCGACGTTCATCCGGGTGTGTCCTGCGTGTGTAACGATGGTGGCAGCAGGCAAGTTCTTCCGCCGGCTCTCCAGACCTTGAGGTACAATAGCGATTATGAGCACTGCTTCAATACCCGTTTACATCGATGACGAAATGAACGCGACGATCCTTTCCGTCTCGGAGGATCGTGTTGAGGGCTTCAACCGGGACCCGTTTGGCGAGATCTCGCGTTTGAGTGGAGTACCGCTCGACTCGGTGCTGGAGCGAATCAGGGCCATGCTGGAGGCGGGAATTATCCGCCGCGTCCGACAGACTCTTCTGGCAACGAACCTTGCACACGGATGCCTTGCCGCGTGGCAGGTTCCAGCCGAAAGGCTCACCGAAGCTTTCGACACGATGTATAGCGACGATCCGTTCTCGGGCCACGTGGTCATTCGATCAACCGACAACGCCACCGCGGGCTCCAGTTATCGGCTCTGGACCACGCTGAAAGTGCCAACCGGCTACTCGCTGGAAAAACATGCGCGCTTCCTCGCCGATCGAGTGGGAGCAGAGCACTTTCTCCTGATGCCCGCACGGCGGCTCTTTGCCCTCGGGGTGGGCCACGTTCGGCGCAAGCAGATCGCCATCGGCTCCATGTCCGTAGAGAGGGCTGAAGCTCTCCAGCCTGAAATCGTGGAGCTGAGCGCCCTGGACTGGCAGGTTCTGACGGCGTTGAAGCGCGAGCTCGCCCCGGACGAGGTTCGCACCGACCTGTGGAAACTGCGTGCAGCCGAAGCGCAAGTCACCTTCGAGAAGTTCTGCAGCGTCGCAGAGTCGCTTGCGGACCGTCACGTCATCGGTCGCTTCTCGACCTTCCTCGAGCACGTCAAGCCGACCACCGGCGACCAGCGGGTTACTCGATACAACGCCCTATTCCACTGGGCGGTGGAGCCGGGCCGAGAGATCGATGCCGGCTGTGAGATCGGACGCTTCCACATCATGACTCACGCCTACTGGCGGGAGGGCGGTCCCGAGTTAAAGAATGTAAACATAATGGGTGTGGCGCACGGGCTCGACCGCGACGTCCTGCTGCAGCACAAAGCGGCTATGGACACGCACCTTGCAGATGTCGGCATTCCCGTCCACTACACCAATGTATTCTGGGGCGGCCGCAGCGAGATCAAGCCTTCCGAGATCTCGCCGGTCGCATATCGGGAGTTCTGCATCGCGAACGGGCTGGACCCGCACGCCATGGCGGAGAGCTCATAGTATCCCCAGAATGTAGGATAGGATCATTGGACAGCCAGAAATACCTGGGCGCGCAGGTGCAAGTCTTCTACACAACGGGCGTGAGCGATCGTGGACTGCTGCTGCAGCTCGATAGCGCTTTTGTGGAGCTGATAAAGGACAACCGGGAGGTCCTGGTGATCCCGATAAGATCCGTCCGGTTGATAAAGGTTCTCGACCTCGCGCCGGACTCAACCGGTTCGGCAACTCTGCTTCGCGCCGCGCGCATCAGCGCCACCACCGATAAGGACGACCATTCAAATTGAGCAAGATCCGAAAGACCCGCCCGGGCGCCGGCGGGAGGCCATCGAGCGGCGGCCATTCGACCCCGCGTAGGGCACACGCCAAGCTGCCTCCCAACTCCAGCCGGGCCGCAAAGCTCCGCCGGCCTGGGAGCCCGGCCCTCCCCGGCCGGCCGTCGGAGCCGGGTGGCCTGCCGATCGTTGAGCTTGCCCCTGCTCTACCTCCGCGTCCGTTTCGCGTAATCGTTGCGGTTCATCGGCCCCGGTTTCGCGGCCGCTGCCAGCGTGCCGCGGCTCTGCAGGGATGGGAGGTCACGGCACTGCTGAACAAGCAGGACGTAGTCGGCGCAGTCGCCAGGAACTCACAGCCGCCGGACATTCTGATCCTCTCCGGCGACTTCGGCCGCCAGAAGGACTATGCCATCTTTCGCGCGATCCAATCATGGCGTGGTGAAGGCATGCGAGTGATCGGCCTCGTCGAGGATTGCGACGCTGCGCCCGAGGGCTATCCAGATTCGGCGCCATCGAAGCTATGCGATATCTGCATCACGCCGCCTATCCGGGCCGCGGGAGTTCGCGCTCTCCTCGCCGGTGTCTATGAAGAGCTGCGGAGCGCTCCTGCGCCTCCGCCTCTAAATGCCGGCCCGGCCGACGACGACACGGACGAAGACGAGGGCTAGGCGCTGCTGCCACCAGCCCGCTGCCAGATTCTGATTGGAGTTGATCGAGTGGTGAGTTCAGAGCGAGTGCGCGAGATATTTGTAGAG
>JBBRJW010000410.1:0-4055 GCA_038218705.1 Chthonomonadales bacterium
CTGTACAGCGGCAGCAGTGCAGCAGCTTCGGGACTGAAGCTCTCCAACTGGGGCAGCGGCACGATCGAAGCGGATTCCCATTCCGCCTATGGCACCGGCACCGAGTCGCTCAAGATCACCACTCAGGGCTTCTATCAGGGCGGCGGCATTCTGCTGCGTACGCCGGTTGATTTGAGCCAGTATGTTGGCGACAAGACAGCTTACCTCCAGTTCGCCGTGATTCCCCCGGTAATCAATACTCAAGCAAACAATAGCCAGCCGAATCAGCAGTACCAGTATCAGCGGAACGATTCCTCGGACTACGGCTCCGGGTCTGGCTCAAATCAGACCAGGAGCGTGCTGAAGTATCAGAAGCCGCACGCAATGAACAATATCCGTGTGGCGCTCCTGCTCTCCAGCGGAAAGTCCGCCGAAGCAGTGCTTCCGCTCTCTGCCGCTACCGACGACGGGCCCTGGAAGCTCGTGAGCCTCCCGGTCGCGTTCATCAAGGGGCTTACGGCCTCGGACGCCACGGTGACGGAGGTCCGGATCTTCGGCGATACGCCCGGTATACTCCACCTCGGGCATATCGGCGTTGTGATCGATGCGACTCTGCTCTCTATCGCTTCCATCGACAGTAAAGTGGTGCCGCGCAACGAGGTCTACCGGTACACTGCCGTCGCCGCCGGCGGCTCAACACCGCTCCATGTAACATGGGACTGGGATGCCTCGGATGGTATCCAGGCCGATTCCGAGGGACAGGCACTGAACCACGCCTTCCGGAAAGAGGGCGACTTCACGGTAACCGTTACCGTCGCGGACCTTTTTGGGATCAAGAAGCCGGCGTCTACATCGTTCCACGTTCACGTTACTCCATAAACCGGGTCTATTTGACTCCCTCGAAATGCTGTGCTGGCGCGTCTCATCGACGCGCCGGCCTGCCTGTTTGATCATTCTGGTTCAACCATACCATGTACAAGCTGAGGCGAATACTCTTCTTTCTGGTGCTTCTTGGCCTCGCCGTGGGGATTCCTGCGTTCGTTATGAACCGGCCTGCGCCCGAGCCAGATTTCGGCAGTGTTCCAGACCTGACCCTGCCCCTCAATCCGCCAGTTCGCCTGCTAGACTTGAAGGGCCGGGTGGTGCTCGTAGAGTTCTGGAACACCACCACTCCTGCCTGTCGGGAGACACTGCCTGAGATCGAGCGCGTGTACGAGAAGTACCGCGCTCAGGGACTGATTGTGATCGGAATATCGCTCGATCACGGTCCGGATCGGGCGGAGGCGAAGCGCACCATGCGCGAGCTGGGCATCACGTTTCCGAATGTCTTCGGCGACGATATGTTCGACCTGCGGGCGAAGCTAACCCTCACCTCACCGCCCACGCTCTTTATCATCGACAAGAAGAGCGCGCTCAGGAACAAGGTCTCCGGGGTGGACCCCAGCCTGCGCCTCGATTCCACGGTGCGGACGCTGCTCAAGGCGAAATAGCTCTCACGGCAGCAGCCTCGAGAGCAGCATGGAAAGCGCCCTGCCCGGCTCCACCAGCCGGGCAGGGCGCCGTTTATGGGGCCCAATGGGGAAAGAAGGACGTCAGGCGCGCTTGTGGCGCTGCTGCAGGGCCGTGGTAAGAACGGCCAGCAGAAGGACGCCGCCAACGACCGTTCCCTCGTAGAGAGTAGGGTTGTGTATGGTGAGGTTGATCCCGCTCAGGATGACATTGAGAAGGCATGCTCCCAGGAGGGTTCCCGTAACGCTTCCCTGACCACCCATCAGGTTAGCGCCGCCAATAACGGAGGCTGCCACCGCGTTGAGCTCGTAGCCGATACCGCTGCCCGGGTCGCCCTGGCCACCGTAACCCGCGTAGAGAATTCCGGCGATGCCCCCGAGTAGGGCGCTCGCGCCGTAGGCGAAGAGCTTAACGCGTCCAACGTTGATGCCTGAGAGCTGAGTTGCCTGCTCATTGCTGCCCAGGCTGTAGAGGTAGCGGCCCATACGGCTGCGACTGAGTATCAGATGCGCAGTGATGGCCAGGACCACCAGCAGTACCATAGGCACCGGGATCGCGAACTTCGAATTGCGGAAGACGAGCCCGTTTGCGAGGTTCGTGAGGAACGTGAAGTCCGAGATGGAGATCGGCAGCTGACGGTTCATTATGAATGACTGACTGCGCAGAATGGTGAGCGCAGCGAGCGTTACCACAAACGGTGGCAGCCGCAGCCGATGGATGAGCGTAGCATGTAGGAAGCCGATGGCGAGCGCCGCCAGCAGAGTGCAGAGTATCGGCAGCACCAGAGCCGTCGCGGTGTACATCCGGCCATTCAGGTTCGTTGCCAGCATTGCCAGGGTCATGCCGCTAAAGGCAATCATTGAGCCGAGCGAGAGATCGATGCCTCCGGTGATGATGACGATCGTCTCGCCGATGGCAAAGGTTCCGAGCAGCCCTATCTGCAGCATCATATTCCGCAGGTTGCCTGGGCTATAGAATGTCTCACGGGCACTCGAAAAGAAGAGCACGATACAGATTACGATCAGAACGACGGCGACGCTTGTTTCGCGGGCCGCCAGCGCTCTCCGTAGCGCCAGACGGCCGCCTGCTCCCCTCACGGGGGGAGCAGGCTTCATGCCCGCCGCACGAGTGGGCATATCAGGTTGACTCAAGACCCTTCTCCTTGAGCTGCTTTAAGAACTCCTGTGCGTTCGCCGGGGTAATTACGTCCACGCCGGTGTCGATGATTCGCTGCTTCGCATCGAGCTTCATGTTCAGCTTGTCGAGGTCGGGCTTGAGGGCCTGCAGCGCGTTGTCGATGTTGTGGGCTTTGTCCTTGTGGATCAGATCGAGAAGCTTGATGCCGATATGGCCAAACTCGTAGGGCTTCTGTACAACTGTCACATCCACGAGGCCTGCCGCCAGATTCTTAAGCGTCTCTGGCTCGCCGTCAAAGCAGATGACCTTCATCTTGCTGCGAATGTTAGCTGCCTGGACGGCGCCGACAATTGCGGGACCGTTGTACGAGTAGAGGCCGACCAGCCCGGTGAGCCCCTGGGCACTGTACCGTGTGATGGCATCCTCGACGTTCTTGCGGGCGCGGCCCTTGTCTTTGTTGTCCTCGAACGGCTCCTGAAGGAACGTAATGTTGGGGTGCGCCTTCAGGGCCTCTTTGAAGCCATTGTAGCGGTCGCGAGCGTTCTGTGCGCCCATGTTGCCGACAAACGCCACCAGCTTACCGCCGTTCGGGAAGAGCTTGGCAGCATTCTCGCCCGCGATTCGGCCTGCCTCGAAATTGTTCGTTCCGAGATAGCAGAGTCGCTTGCTGGTGGGTGAGTCGGAGTCGAAGCAGATCACCGGAATACCGGCGGCGGTGGCTTCATCGATGGTCGCGGCGAGCGCGGAGGCTTCGATGGCCGATACGCCAATGCCATCGACCTTCGATGCGACCACGTCCTTGAAGACCTTCACCTGGGCGTTGTGGTCCGCCGGGTTAGGCGCCTGCCATCCCCCGTTCACGCCGAGTTCTTTGCTGGCGGCGTCGATGCCCTTTGCCATCGAGTCCCAGAACGGCGAGATACCATTGGTGATGAGCTTGTAAGAGGGTGCGCCTGCCGCCACGACCGGGGCTGGAGCGGGGTTGGGCTGGCCATTGTTGGCAGGAGTGGCATTCTCCTTGTTCGGATCGCAGCCAACCAGAGAGGACGCAATCGCGAGGATCGCGAGCCCTCCAAACAGGGAAAGTTTTCTCATTTCAGGTTCGAGCTCCCATGCGAGAATAGGGGCGTGCGCCACCGCACACCACAGGCAGAGTTTACCTTATCGCCGATCGGTCTTTCTCCGCGCGAGAGCGCAATTCCTGCTCAATCGGAACGACCGCCGGCCGAACCGGTCAGATTGGTCGGGCCGCCGCTTCAGGGCCATCGGCGGCCCCGGGCCTCGGGGCGAAATCGACTGAGGCCAGGACGCGGCGGGAGCTCACCGGGCGCTGCCGCGGCATGATTTGCGCAGCGTGGAGCAGGTACCGGGATTGCCAGGATCGAATAATCTCAGGCGGAGGGAGATGCCATTGGTGATTCTGGGAATTG
>JBBRJW010000411.1:0-4054 GCA_038218705.1 Chthonomonadales bacterium
CCGCGAGGGCCGGCCGATGCTCTGCTGGTTCGGCGTGGATGCCGGCGTCTGCGTCGCCACTTCCGATGATGACGATCTCATCCACTGGCAGCGCCACCCGGCCAACCCGATCATCCCCTGCCCGAAGAGTGGCGAGCCCGGCTTCGGCCGCTACACCGTCTGGGACCCCTACCTCTGGCTCGAAGGCGACACCTACTACTGCCTGCTCGGCGGCAACACGCTTCCGGACGGCAAGGACACGCTCTTCCTCTGCCGCTCGGCGGATCTGGAGCGGTGGGAGCCACTGCATGCGTTCTACACGCATCCCGACCCGACGTGGACCATTTCGGACGAGGACTGCTCCTGCCCGGACTTCTTCGCGCTCGGCGAACGGCACGTGCTGATGTGCATCAGTCACCGCGTCGGCGCGCGCTGTTACGTTGGCCGGTACGATCGGGAGGCGATGCGCTTCCACCCGGAGGCCCATGTCAGGATGAACTGGGCCGGCGGAATGTTCTTTGCGCCCGAGAGCCTGCTGGCTCCAGACGGGCGGCGGCTCTTCTGGGCCTGGGTAACGGACCCGCGCATCGGGGCGAGCCAGCGCGCCACGGGATCCGGCGCACTCAGTCTTCCACGGGTCCTCGGCATCACCGCCGAGGGCGCCCTCACCATCGAGCCGGCCGCGGAGTTAGAGGCGCTGCGGGATAGGCGCCGGCGGTATGGCCCGGCACTGCTCGCGGAAGCCGCCGACTGGACGCCTCCCGGTCTGCGCGGGACGAGCCTGGAGATTGCCGCAGAGATCGAGCCCGGCGCTGCATCCGTGGTCGGCATGCGGTGCTGCGCCACGGATGACGGTACAGAGCAGACCAGCGTGCTGTACGATCGGGCGAAGGGCCTGCTCTCGATAGATCTCTCCCGTTCGACTCTCCGCGACGATGTCGCCTACACGCAGCCGCCGTTCGCTGCGTTTGGGCTGGCTGCCGCGGCCGATAATCCTTTTCCCGTGACCCGCATCGAAGCTCCACTGACCTTGGCTGAGGGTGAACCGCTCCGCCTTCGAATCTTCGTCGACGGCTCGATGCTCGAGATCTTTGCGAACGGGCGGCAGTGCGTTACGACGCAGATCTATCCGGCGCGTGCCGATGCAGACGGGGTGCGCTTCTTTGCCGAAGGTGGCACTGCCACGCTCCGGGAGCTGTCGGCCTGGGAGATGCGCGCTGCCAGCTTTACACGGGCGGAAATCGATACGGGAGAGGATGAGCGAAATTGACTTACGACGAGACCTACCGGCCACAGTTCCACTTTACGGCCGAGCGAAACTGGCTGAACGATCCTAATGGGCTGATCTTTTTCGAGGGAGAGTACCACCTCTTCTTTCAGCATAACCCCGAAGGTCTTGCGTGGGGCAGCATGACATGGGGCCACGCCGTCAGCACCGATCTGGTTCGCTGGACACAGCTCGAGCATGCCCTGTACCCCGATTCGCTCGGCACCATGTTCTCGGGTTCCGCCGTAGCTGACTGGGACAATACCTCGGGGTTCGCCAGCGGCGGTGATCCGCCCCTGGTGCTGGTCTACACCGCCGCTGGCGGCACGTCAGACGTCTCGGAGGGGCAGCCATTTACGCAATGCATGGCCTATAGCAGCGATCGGGGCCGCAGCTGGACGAAGTGGCAGGGGAACCCGGTGCTCGGATGCATCGCTCCTGGAAACCGGGACCCAAAGATTGGTTGGCATGAGCCGTCGCGCTACTGGATCATGGCGCTCTATCTGGAGGGTTCGGATTTTGCCCTGCTCCGCTCACCGGACCTGAAACAGTGGAGTGAGCTTCAGCGCCTCACACTTCCAGGATGTGACGAGTGCCCGGACTTCTTCGAGCTCGAGCTGCGGGGCGAGGAGGGGAGTCGCTGGATCTTTGTGGCGGCAAATGGGAAGTACCTGGTGGGGGAGTTCGATGGTGAGCGCTTCGAACCCGAGACCGGCATCCTGCAGAACGAGTTCGGCCCGAACTTCTACGCCACGCAGACCTTTAGCGACCTGCCGGGCCGTCGTGTCCAGATTGCCTGGATGCGCGGAGGGGAATACCCCGGGATGCCGTTCAACCAGCAGATGAGCTTCCCGTGCGAGCTGACCCTGCGCACTACCGCCGATGGCCCGCGCCTATTTCGCTGGCCGGTCGACGAGCTCTCCACGCTGCTCGACGTCGATAAGCGAACCGGGACACTGGAGTTTTGCCCGGGCGAGCCGCAGATGATCGCAACGTGGAATGGAGTGGGCCTCGACCTCGAGGCCGAGATTGCGCCGTGGAGGGCGAGCGCGCTGGAGATCCGCCTCCCGGGGAGCGTCATTCGGTGGGACGGTGCAGCACACACGGTCTCGCTCGGCGGATGTGTTGCGCCGCTCGCGCCAGACTCAGATGGGCTGCTCAGGCTCAGGCTGCTGGTGGACCGTACGTCGGTCGAGCTCTATCTGGCAGATGGGGCGGCCTCGATCGCGGCCTGCTGTCTGGTTCCGCCGGATCCGCCGCACGCGGTAACTCTGATGGCAGAGGGCGGACAGGCGCGCATCGTTTCGGCGCACTCGCGGGCACTGAGGTCTGCATGGCGATGATTGGAGGCTGGAGTAGGCCGGGAGGTTCTGAACTGGGGGACGTGGATTCGAACCACGGTTAACGGCTCCAAAGGCCGCTGTCCTGCCGCTGGACGATCCCCCAATGTGGCAGGACAGATTATACTCTTGCGCCTCTGACAGAGTCAAGAAACCACATCGGCTCACAGGTCCCCGACCGAGCGGTAGATGGCCCCGGCGGGGGGCTAGAAATCCGCGAACCAATCCCAGTTTCGCGTGTCTTCGGATACCTTCTGAAACCCAACGCACCAGGCGTTCACACCCATCTCCTCATCAAGCTGCAGGAGACTCTGCGCGAAGATAGCTTCTCTGCGAGGCATGTGGGAAGCCACGCTCTTGAGCCATCGCTTTTTCGTACCAGCTCCCTCTCCAGGCTTGAACGTCGCATAGACTTTGAGATCAGGCCGGGTCGCCAGGCAGCGCATCAGTTTCTGGAGGCCGGGGAAGCGACAGTCATCGAACAGAATGACACCGCCAACGCGCAGCATCTTAAGAATGAAGTGGGCATCTATCAGCACCAGGTCGAACACCTTGGTCGAATCGATGTACGCGAAGTCGATCTTCACTCCGGACCGATAGAGCTCCGGCAGGAGATCCTGTGAGAACTCCCGCCGGAAATCAACAAGGTCGCTGTATCCCGCCTGGTTGAGGTTGTGCAGGCCAACATCGTTCCATTTGTCCTGAAACGGATCCATCACAATGTGTTGGATCCCAGCCTGCTTCTTAAGCTGTTCACAGATCACCAGTGCCGAGAGGCGGTACGCAAGGCCAACCTCCAGGGTTGTCTTCGCTTCAACCTCGGCAACAATCTTCTGAATGAACTCGCACTGCTCCCGGGAAGTCTCCAAATGCAGCTCGCGGACGGTGCCGCCAGCATCCGTTACCTGGTTAGTCGCGAAAATCGACTCTGTCACTCTGTCCATGGGACGATCGCTCTCCTTCGAGGGAAAACCTGGTGAGAATTTCTGGCTGGCATATGGCCCCAGCACCGTGCTTCCCCGGATTGCCCTGGAGGGCGCCGGTGGGCAGGGCGCTGCGCCGGATTATCCTCAGGTCGGTGGCTATCGAACAGACTGCGGGTACCGAAATTCTGAGTCAATCTCTATTATAACCGTCGTGAGCTGCAATCGGCCGCGCTGCCTCACTGACGGCATTATATCCGTCGGAGGCTGCAATCGCGTTGCCTCACTGAAAAACTGACTTCTAGACATTCGGCGTCTCATGGATCAACCCGAGCGGTCTCCACATGCCAACGTTGGCTAGAGGGCTGCGGTACCTCCGACTGCCGGTCATTTCTGCAATGAAACCGCTCGCGAGGCGAGTGCTCGGGATGGGCTGCTAGAAGAGGAGCAGGTGGCGGTTACGAACGATGCTCTGCAGCAGCCCCACGCAGATGAGCGTCAGGATGACATTGCTACCGCCAACCGAGATGAGCGGCAGCGGCACG
>JBBRJW010000412.1:0-4015 GCA_038218705.1 Chthonomonadales bacterium
CTTGAGCACTTTGCGAAGCTGCATGTTAGTATCGATCGACTCGAGCACCCTGCCCGTTCCGAGCACGACGCAGGATAATGGATCTTCTGCGATGTGGACTGGCATCCCGGTTTCGCGGGAGATCAGTCGGTCAAGCCCCTCGAGCAACGCGCCTCCGCCTGCCAGCACGATGCCGCGCTCATAGATATCGGACGACAGCTCCGGGGGAGTAGATTCCAGGGTCACCTTCACGGCATCGACGATGGCGTTGATCGGGTCCTGGATCGCCTCGCGGATCTCGGTGCTTGATATAGTGGTGCTGCGTGGCAAACCGGTGATAAGGTCTCGCCCCCGCACCTGCATGGTCCTCTCAGCGCCAACGGCAAAAGCCGAGCCAATTTCGACCTTGGCGTTCTCGGCGGTACGGTATCCGATGAAAAGGTTATAAGTGCGCCGCACATAGGTGATGATCGCTTCATCGATCTCGTCACCGGCGATTCGAACTGAGCGCGCGGTAACGATGCCGCCGAGCGAGATCACCGCGACCTCGGTAGTGCCTCCGCCGATGTCAACGATCATGGATCCGGTGGGCTCCGAGACGGGAAGACCTGCGCCAATGGCCGCGGCCATCGGCTCCTCGATCGTGAAGGCCTCCTTTGCGCCTGCCTTCTTCGCGGCCTCTTTTACGGCCCGTTCTTCCACTTCGGTAACACCGGAGGGCACACCCACCACCACACGCGGCGCGGCAAGCATATTGCGCCGGTGTACCTTTGCGATGAAGTACCGGATCATCTTCTCGGTCTGGTCGAAATCGGCTATGACACCGTCTTTCAATGGTCGAATAGCAATGATCGATCCCGGCGTCCGGCCAAGCATCTGCTTCGCCTCATCACCGACGGCCAGAACTCTCTTGGTTTCGCTATCAATGGCGACCACCGAGGGCTCCCGCAGCAAAATCCCTCGTCCACGAACATGGACCAGGGTGTTGGCCGTGCCGAGATCAATTCCCATGTCGCGGGAAAAGCGGCCCAGCACGCCGCGAAAAAGGTTCATGGCTCTCGTAGTCTCCTGTCACTGCCTTTGGCCCCTTATTATAACATATCGAGCCAACCGAATACACCGGTCAGGTGTCGCGGGGCCTCTGGAGTCAGGGCTGTTCGGGGGCGAAGTTACCCGGCGAACATCAAATTGGTGGTGGCTGATATTTTTTCTCCGAAGGCGCTCACTCCTGGAACCCGATTTCAGTGACCGCGTATAGGAAAACGGGAGGACTATACATAATTTACCTCTCCGAACGGCGTGGCCTGGAATCGCGCGGGCCATTGCGTTTGATTGCTCTCGCTGGCACAATTGAAAGGATCGAAAACATGAGTGATGTTCTAAAAGGCGCAGATGCCCGGATCGACCGCGTGCTCTCCCGGCGCGCTTCTCTGGGTCTTCTGGGCGGCGGCGCGCTTGCTGCAGTGGCAGGCCTCGCGGGCTGCGGCTCCGACAGCAGCTCGAGCAGTAACGTTGGCGGGGTAACGCTGCAGGCGACCGACATGAGTAAGGCCCTTCGCGACATCCAGAAGGACGAGAACAGCCACGTCACCTTCCTCACCACTGTGCTCGGCGCGAATGCGCGGCCCGCGCCTACTTTCGATACCACGCAGGCCGTCTGGAATCCGCCGGACATCAACACATTTCTGAATCTTGCCAACGCGCTTGAGAACACAGGCACCGGAGCTTACACCTATGCCGCTCAATACCTGGTCTCATCGCCCGCAACGCTGGTTGCAGCCGCTTCCATCGGGCTTGTCGAGGGCCGACATGCCGGCTTCCTCAATATTGCGACCGGGCGTCCGATTCTGACCGACCCGACTCCCGGCCAGAACGACCAGAACGATCCGACAGGCAAGACCTTTGCTTCGCTGCCGACCGGCCCGGATCAGTCTCAGGAAGTTCCGCAGCCTCCCTCGGTGGTTGGTCAGCGCGCCGCGCCGTTCCTCGTGAACCTGAACCTCAATGGTGGTCCTGGCCTTCCGGACGATACGTTCTCCACCGCAGGCACCGGCTCGTCGCTGGTAACGGCGGTCCTGAACTACGCGCTCCTCCTCGAGTACCTCGAGATGATGTGGTACAACCGGAACGTTCCACGCTTCTACGTGTAGCTGTAATCCGATCCAATCGGTCGACCTCATCGGAAGAGCCTGTCCTTTACCGGACAGGCTCTTCTGCGTTCCGGCCTGCGGCGGGGCTAACGCGGCTCTCAGCCCTTGCCGATAATCCAGCAACCTTACTTGCCAGCGGCCTGAACCCCTGGCCAGCGGGGTGCTGCTCTGCGGAAGTTATCGCAGGCGAGCGATCGAGGAGAGCGAGTAATGAAATGGTTTCGAGACATGAGGACGCCGGTGAAGCTGGCGATCGGATTTGGACTCAGCATCGGGTTTAGTGTTTTAATCGTAGCAGTCGCGCTGATTCGCATGGGCCAGATGTATTCGGTAACCGACAGAATTGCAAACCACGTTCTTATCAGGACCCAGGCGATTGGCGAAACCAACGCGCAGATGCGGCAGTTCCGGCTCTGGGAGTATGCCTACGTGTTGAACCCGGACCCGGCACGAAGGGCGGCTGCGCGAGTGGGGCTCGATGAGACGCTCAAGCAGGTGGAGGCTGGGCTCGCTAAGTACGAAGCGCTTACGTCGGAGGCTCCTGCGGACCGCAAGAATCTCGAAGTCTTGAATGCTATCTGGAGCCGATACCTGGAGTACGATCGGGCAATACTTGCGGCGTGTGATCGTGGGGATGAGGCCGAGGCGAAGCGGACTCTCACCGTAATTCAGCGGCCTGTGATGCTCTCGGAACTCGCGCCGGCGCTGCAGGGAATGACCGACTTCAATGCGAAGCGCGCAGCCGTGAGAGCCGCAGAGGCCGCGAGCGACTACTCCGCGGGCAGAAGTTCCATGGCGTTGCTGCTCGCACTTTCGCTCGTCATCAGCACCAGCGTCGCACTGTCACTCGCGCGGCGCGTAAATGCGGCTCTTACCAAGCTCGCGGCCTTCGCCAGGTCGCTGCAGGAGCACGATCTTGTCAGCCTTGAGCGCGCGGTTGCGGCCATGGCGCAGGGCGACCTCACGGTTCGAGCGGACACGTTTACGGAGCCCATTACGATTACCGCGGACGATGACTTTGCCCACATGGGTATTACGTTCAATAAGATGCAGAGCCAGCTCACAAGCACCATAAGCGAGTTCCGCAAGGGACAGCTCTCCCTGAGTGCTCTGGTTGCCGGCGTTTCCGAACAGACCGGGCGGGTCTCCGCTTCCAGCCAGCAACTCGCCGGCGCGGCACAGGAGTGCGAGCGGATTACGCTTTCAGTAACGCAGTCCATTCAGGAGGTGGCATCCGGCGCGAACGAGTCGGCCCGTACCAGCCAGGAGATGGCCGCAGGCAGCGAGCAGCAGGCTCGCTCCGCCACCGAGGTCGCGATGGCGATGCAGCAGCTCCAGAAGCTGGTCTCGGAGATCGCTCAGGATGCCGAGAGCCAGATTGCGGCCGTGGGTGAGTCGAGCGTCTCCATCGAGGAGGCCTCCCGACAGGCGGGGGCGATGGCTCGGACGGCGGCACAGATGGTGGAGGGAGCGCAGCGCTCGTCGGATGCGGCGGTCAATGGCGGTCGGTCGGTGAGCGACACGGTCCAATCCATCGGGGAGATCAGGGCTCTGGCGGAGCAGGCTTCGGTGACGGTTAACGCGCTCGGCCAGAAGGGCGGGCAGATCGGGGCGATTGTCGAGACGATCACGCAGATCGCCGAGCAGACCAACCTGCTAGCCCTCAACGCCGCGATCGAGGCGGCCCGAGCCGGCGAGCATGGACGCGGCTTCGCGGTGGTGGCCGAAGAGGTACGCAAGCTCGCCGAGAACGCGGGGCGGTCGTCCGGCGAAATTGGCGGGCTGGTAGGCGAGATCCAGCGCGGCGTGGAGGCCGCTGTGAAGGCGATGGAGGCGAGCCGGGCGGAGGTACTGCGCGGTGAGGAGCGGAGTCGCGTTGCGGGCGA
>JBBRJW010000413.1:0-4001 GCA_038218705.1 Chthonomonadales bacterium
TCCCCCTCGGCCGTGGTGACCGACGGAACGACTTTCTATGTTGGCGGCTGGGATAGCCCGCTCATGGCGCTGGATCCTGCCACCGGCGCGGTCCGCTGGAGTGGGCCCAGGATCACTGGCCCGCCAACCACGGCGGTCGCCGTGCCCGCTGTGGCAGGCGGCCGGGTCTTCGTGGTCGGCTCAGACGGCCGGTGCCGGGCGTTCAGCGCGGCCGGGCAGCCGCTCTGGACGGCATCCGCCCCTGCGGGCAGCGACCGATTCGGCCCCGGGGCGATCGCCGCTACTGAAAAGCTGGTCTACCTGACCGGGCTCGGGATGCGTGGCGACGTCTATGCTCTCGACGCCGCGACGGGTGAGCGCCGGTGGCAAACGGAGACGGGCGCGCCAACTTACGGCAGCGGGCTGCGCCTCTCGCCAGATGGCACGGCACTGGCGTTGATGGGGCTCCGCGGCCGGGTATCGGTGCTCGACGCGGCCACAGGGGCCAGGCGCTGGAACTACGAGCTGGGGCCGGGGAACATCTTCTCAGCGCCAGGTTTCGATGGCTCCCAGGTCTACACCGTCACGATGGCAAACGACGTTCAGTCCATCAATCCGCCGGCAGCATCCGCGCCGAAGCGTCCGTCAGGAACCAGGTGACCTTGCCTCGATTCGGGGCGATGGCCTGAGCCGGCAGCCGGTCCGGGTCCCTCGGACCTGCGATCACCTCCGCGATCCGCGCTGCTTTGGCGGGATCCGGCGCGAGGAACCAGATGGCATCGGCGGCGTTAAGCATCGGGTAAGTGAGTGTGATCCGCTCCACGAAGGGTTTCAGGCCCGGTTCCGTCCGAACCGCCAGGCGGTCGCGAACTCGCAGCGCGGGCTTGTGCGGAAAGAGCGACGCGCAGTGGCCGTCCGGCCCCATCCCGAGCAGCACCAGGCTCAGCTTCGGCAGCCCCCCGGGGCCCGAGAGCAGCTCGCGCCGCAGGGTCGCCTCGTATTCTCTCGCGGCGGCATCCGTGTCCGCTTGCTCGCCGGCGATGCGGAAGACGTGCCCCGGCGAAATAGGCACTCCCGCCAGCAGGGTTGAGCCAGCCAGCGCGTAGTTGCTCTCCTCGCTCGTCGGCTCCACGCACCTCTCGTCGCCCCAGAAGAGCTTCACCCGGTTCCAGTCGATCCGCCCTACCAGGGGCCCAGCGAGCGCCCGATAGAGGCCTGCCGGCGACGACCCACCCGTAAGCGCCACGGAGAAGACCCCGTCCGCTTCGATGGCGCTCGCCGCCAGGGCCACCACGCGTTCTGCCGCCGCCAACCCGAGCGCTTCGGCGTCGGCCCTGCGGACAATCTCGATCCCCGATCTCTCGCTCATGCCTCTCTCCTCTCGTCCAATCTATCACGATGGCCGTATTGGCCCGCTCCTATTACGAATGCACACCGGGCGCTACTTTGTGTCGCTCAAAGCTAAGGCTCCCATGCCATGAAGTACGCGGAAATTCCCCAACAAAATTATCCCGGACGTACTCGGGGGGGGGCATTTACCTAAAAATACCTTCGGTCGCCCTTGACATGCGACCACGACCCGGTCATAATCTCCTTACACAGTCTATATGACACTGTGTAATTGATACGGTTACAATGAAGAGAGGAACAATCATGACAGTTACCAGAGCGGATTTTTGTGCGGACCGGCATGGGCGGCGTTTCGCCGACGTAGTCAGCGATACACGCTATAACTTCGACGAATGGCTCGAGTTCTTCAGTGATTCTGCGCGTCAACTTCGCATGGAAGTCGCCGAGGCGCACCTCTGCATACCGGCGCTCGGCGGCGTTATCAGGGAGTTGGAACGCCATCCCGCGTTTGCCTACCTGGCGAAATACGATGCGCATGAGACGCAACGCGGACGGCAAGCCATCGGTGTCATCGTCCGGATCGTTATGGAGAGACGTGGCTGGAGTACCACTGGCCGAAAGGGAGCGCTGGGTCGACGGCTCAAGTCGGCGCCGGGGACCACGACGCCCGGAGCCTACAGAAACGGACCTGCCAGCTTGTCGGTGTGGTTTACGAGATCGGAACACTACGCTCATCCCGATTCTTTGCTCTTCAATTGTCGAATTTAGCCTGAACCGTTAGAGCCTGAGCACGAGTAGGGTATTCGGAAGGCATGGGCATTGGAGCACTGTGCAGGTCAGGCATACCTAGCCCATGGTTGAGCCTCTCGACGTTGCTCCAGCGCATGTCGATACCACATCCCGGTGTACAAGGAGGGTTGCAGGTCCATCCCGGCCGTCAGGGCCACGGAGAAGAGTCCATCTGCTTCGATGGCGCTCGCCGCCATGGAAACCACGCGCTCTGCCGCCGCCAGCCCGAGCGCTTCACTCGCCCGGGCGCTAAAGGAGTGCGACACCCCCTTTCCTGCGAGCGCGCACACCGCAGAGATTGCGCATCACACAGGCTAAGGCGCGCGAGCGGATCAGGAAAGGGGGCCGGGGGGGTTAGGCAGGCGCGCTCACGGACCGGAAGCTCTTGCCGGTGCAGGAGGCTGTGGGGTTAGGCAGGCGCACTAATGGGCGGGAAGGCTGTGACCGAAAGGGGGCCGGGTGGTTGGCAAGCGAGCAATAGGTCCCAGCCTTTGCAAAGCCTCCTCCAGGCCAATAACCTGGCGCATCTGGCCCGCTAGCGATCGTACGACTGAGGTGCGCTGCTGCCGTTTCCCGATTGACAATGCCGGTGCGATCCAGTAGAATTACGTACTGGGACCCTGCGTGCGCCCGGCGCGTTGCCTGTAACTTATGCAGGTTAGAAGCGTCTAGGGAGTTGCGTGGTCCACCGCGAGGAGGAACGCCCGCCTGGTGGCGCCACTCGCGAAATGTTTCTCAGGAGCCTGTCTGATGCTGCCTCGACGCCGAATTGCTGCGGAACTCGTTCGCTCGTGCCGAATCGCGCTCTGCGCCGCCGCTCCCCTCGCCCTGCTGGCTGCCGTGCCGCTCTCCGCCCGCGCGGATGCGAAGAGCGCCATGCCCGCTTCGGCCGGCACGCTCAAAATGGTCCACTCGGCCCACTCCCCGGAAGTTTTTACGCCTGCCACACTTGAGAATCACATCGACGGAGAGGCTCAGGCGGTCAAGGAGTACTCCTTCCGCCAGTGCGTGTACACAGAGTATTCACCCACCGGCGCCGGCAACCAGCTTCTTACCGTGGATATCTTTGAGATGGGCTCGCCGCAGGACGCCTATGGCTATTACAGCCATCAGCGCAGCCCGGATGCTCCTACCGTCAAGATCGGCGCGGAAGGTTATCAGGAGTCGACCAGCCTCAACTTCTGGAAGGGCCCCTACTACGTGCGGATCGCCATTACTGCCACCAATCCCGCGCCATTCCGGCCACAGATGCCCGTGATCGCGCGCGCCATCGCCGCGAAGCTCACGGGATCGACTGCCCCCCCCGCCATTCTCGGACTGCTGCCCCCTGGCTACAAGCCGCATACCGAGCAGTTCCAGCGCTCGAATATCGCCGGACAGGCCTTCATCAGCAACGGCGTAACCGCCCGGTATCCGGCGGTCGGCCCGCAGGCCGAACTCTTCGTCGCCATCTACGCGAGCCCGGCAGCCGCGAAGGCGGCGTTCGGTCGCTACCAGGCCTACCTGTCGCAGCCCACTACGCTCGCAATGGGAACGAAGTCCGCGCCGCTCAAGGGCGTTGGCGATATGGCCATCGGCGCGAAAACGCGCTTCGCTGGCCAGGTCGTTGCCGCAGTAAAGGGCAAATACCTCGCCGGTATTCGCAAGGCGAACAACGCGGGGGCGGCTCAGACGCTGCTCAAGTCGGCGCTCGCCCGCGCGCACTAGACTCATGTTTCACCGGGTGGAACCTTCCACTCAGTGATGAATCGTATGTAACGGAAACGAGTAATCCGCTCGTGGCTGATGCGTGCTGTTCCGGCGCATCAGCCTAACTGTTCCGCCCACTTCAGGGCCCGATAGAGTGAGGAGAGACCATGGCAGAGGTTACCAAATCAGATCCA
>JBBRJW010000414.1:0-4000 GCA_038218705.1 Chthonomonadales bacterium
CAGGCGATCGAGGGCGCGGGCGCTACGTTCCCGAAACTCATCTACAACAAGTGGTTCGCCACCTACCAGCAGCAGAATAAGGGACAGGTCAACTATCAGGCCATTGGCTCCGGTGCGGGAGTGAACGCATTCAAGGCGCACACTGTGGACTTCGGCGCAAGTGACGCACCGCTCTCGGCGGCGGAAGAGGGGCAGATGGGCGGCCCTGTTGTCCACATTCCTACGGTGGGTGGCGCGGTCGCATTGGCATACAACATCAAGGGCGTTGGACCTGGAATGCGGCTCACTGCCGACATTATCGCAGGTATCTACCAGGGCAATATCAAGTCCTGGAACGACCCGGCCATTCGCGCCGCGAACCCCGGCGCAGTCCTTCCGGCGACCGCGATTCTGCCGGTTCACCGTACCGATGGCTCCGGAACTACCTATATCTTTACCAACTACCTCCGCAAGGCCAACGGCGCATGGGCCTCTTCGGTTGGCGCGGGCAAGTCGGTCAATTGGCCGGTGGGGCTTGGCGGCAAGGGTAACGACGGCGTCTCCGCCGTAGTCCGCCGCACCGATGGCGCGGTCGGCTACGTCGAGCTCGCCTACGCGATCGAGAATCGGCTGCCGTTCGCTTCAGTGCGAAACCGTTCAGGCGTCTTCGTAGCGCCCTCCGTCGAATCGACAACGGCTGCGATCGCGCAGTATGCTCGCGAGCTGAAGGCGAACATCAAAGTACCAACGGTGGATGCGCCCGGTAAAGGCAGCTACCCGATCTGCAGTCTCACCTACATCCTGCTCTACCGCAACGGCGGCCGCAATACGGGTGGGGCCGTCCGGCTCTGGGAATGGGCCACGCAGCCGGCGCAGCAGGCAGAGGCGCGAACCCTCTACTACGCGCCCCTGCCAGCGGAGCTTGTTCAGATCGTTCAGGCATCTCTCAGAACGGTCCGCAAGTAACGGGGTAGAATAAGGGGTGACCGGCGCGGAATGTCGGCGCCGGTCACCCCTTTCTTATCTTCGAGAGAATATGGCACAACCGACTGTCAATCAAGTAAGCACTCCAGGCTCCCCCGATCAATCAGTTCCCACGGTGGGACGGAGGCGCATCAGTCGCGCTCAGATCGTGGACGTGCTCTTCACCGGCTCCACGCGGCTGTTTGCCCTCAGTACCGCCGTCCTCATCATCGGGATTGCAGTCGTTCTCTACCTCGCTTCTCGGGCGAACATTCATCAAACGGGCGTCCATGCGTTCCTGAGCAACACCACCTGGGACCCGACCCCGCCCGACGAATCGAAGCCGATGGGCAACCTGTTCGGCGCGCTTCCGTTCATTTATGGAACCCTTATCACTTCGGCAATCGCAATGCTTATCGCGGTGCCGGTGGGTGTCGGCGCAGCGATCTATCTCTCCGAGGTCGCTCCACGATGGCTGAGCACGCCTATCTCCTTCCTGGTGGAGCTGCTTGCCGCGGTGCCGTCCATCGTCTATGGTTTCTGGGCTCTCAAGTACCTTGTTCCAATGTTTGACGCGAAGCTCGAGCCGTGGATCGCAGGTCACTTCGGCAAGATTCCGTTTTTCGCCGCGCCCCCTGAGAGCTTCTCTGGCCAGGATTACCTTGTAGCCGGGACGATCCTATCGCTCATGGTGCTCCCGTTCATCACGGCCATTTCACGCGACGTGCTGCGAACAGTTCCTGTGCCTCAGCGTGAGGCCGCATACGGCATGGGCGCAACGCGCTGGGAAGCGATTCGATCGGTTGTGCTCCGCTACGGGAGCGGCGGCATCATCGGCGCTTCCATGCTGGGCCTCGGTCGGGCGCTGGGCGAGACCATGGCCGTTACCATTGTCGTGGGGAGCGCTCCCAACTTCCCGAAGATGGGCGAAGCGGCGAGCTGGTCGCTTATGCGCCCCGGGTACACGATGGCTTCGCTGCTCGCGGATCAGTACCCGAATCCGAATGGCCCGCTCCACGGTTCCGCGCTAACGGAGATCGCCTTCCTGCTCTTCGTTGTTACGATCGTAGTGAATGGCGCAGCGCGCAGCCTCGTCTGGCTGACGGCTGCCCGAACAGGGGGAAAAGCAGCGTCAGACACATCGCTCAATGTGAAAGCGTTTGTAACGAAAGGGCTGAAGTCGCTCGTTGCTGCCAGCGTCGCGGGCCTGATGCTCTACCAGATTGGCCAGGATGTACGAACCCGTGGCGCTGTGGGCCTGTTCGGCTTCGCTGAGTTCTTTGGCCTGTTCATCATACTGCTTGCGGTGGCGGCGCGGGTGATGCCCACAACGAAGCACTTCCCATCGTGGCGCAAGCTGAACACTCGCGTCGCCTTGACGATTTGCTTCCTCTGCGTCGTCCTGGCGTCGGGAGCTCTGCTGACACTGCTCTATTTCGTGGCGCGCGATGGAATCGGCGCGCTCAATCCGCAATTCTTCCGCCGGCCCGATCCCATTCACCCGGAAAGCGGAGGAATGCTCCATGCAATTGTCGGCACCAGTGAACTGGTTGCCGCAGCTTCGATCTTCGGCATTCCTGTGGGCGTGTTGGGAGGCCTCTTCCTCGCCGAATTCGGCAATAACCGGCTTGGCGGCTGGACTCGCTTCGCTGCCGACCTGCTAAACGGTGTTCCCTCCATCGTCATCGGAATCTTCGCTTATACGGTGATCATCGTTCCGACGCGGGGAAACTTCGGCGTCGCGGGCGCTTTCGCACTCGGCATCATGATGATCCCGACGATTATGCGCACTACAGAGGAGCTGGTTCGCCTCGTCCCAATGGCTCTCCGGGAGGGCTCGCTGGCTCTTGGGGCAACGCACGCTAAGACGATCTGGTCGGTTGTTCTCCCCACCGCCCGCGGAGGAATTGTCACGGGGGCTCTTCTCGCGGTGGCACGGATTGCCGGCGAGACTGCGCCGCTCCTGATGGTAAGCTGCAATAGCAGCCTCTGGGTAACCAACCTTCGGGAGCGAATGTCGTCGCTGCCTGTACAGATCTATGTATTGCGCGATGAGCCGAGCCGGCTCGCCGCACAGCAGTCTTGGGGAGTGGCGCTCGTGCTGGTGTTGCTCGTCTTGATATTCAGCATTCTGGCGCGTTTCTTCACACGTGAAAAGAGCAGGGCGTCCGCCTGAGCTCTGACGCCTTCAATGGCGGCAGGGAACCAGACCAGGACCAGGGAATAGGATTATGCAGAACCAGGATACTGGTACGGGGGCTGTAGCAACATCGCCGTACTCGCCAGGAGATATAGAGATGCAGACGCCGGAGCCGGCGCCTTCCGATAACCCCTCATCTGAGGGAGCGCCTGCGCCCGCCGTCCGCCTGCGCGCGCGAAATATTGATTTCTACTACGGGAAGTTCCAGGCCCTTAAAGGCATAAACCTCGACATCTGCGCGAACCAGGTGACCGCGCTGATCGGGCCATCTGGCTGCGGCAAGTCGACCTTTCTGCGCTGTCTCAACCGGATGAACGATCTCATAGCCGATACGCGGCTTACCGGTTCGCTGACGCTGGATGGGCAGGACATCTACGCCCGCAACATCGATACCGTTGCACTGCGCAAGCGTATCGGCATGGTTTTTCAGCGGCCGAACCCGTTCCCGCTGTCGATCTTCGATAACCTTGCCTACGGACCGAGGCTGCACGGTGAAACTAACCGGGCTGCCCTTGCCGCGATCGTGGAGAGGAGCCTGACGCAGTCGGCGCTCTGGGACGAGGTGAAGGACAGCCTGCGGAAGTCCGCATTTGACCTCTCTGGCGGGCAGCAGCAGCGCCTCTGTATCGCGCGCACGCTAGCTGTGGAGCCTGAAGTTATCCTCATGGACGAGCCCTGCTCCGCGCTCGACCCCAACTCGACCTTCCGTATCGAGGAACTGCTCTGCGAGATGAAAGAGCAGTACGCCATTGTCATCGTTACGCACAATATGCAGCAGGCTGCGCGTGTCTCAGACACCACAGGGTTCTTCCTCAAGGGCGAGATGATCGAGTATGCCGGGACTACCCGGATGTTTAC
>JBBRJW010000415.1:0-3998 GCA_038218705.1 Chthonomonadales bacterium
CGAGCCTGCGTCTGGCCTCGATCCACGCGCTCGGATCGAGATCCGGGAGCTCCTCAAGGAGCTGCAGGCGATGGGCAAGACGATCATTGTATCATCGCATATCCTCCCGGAGATGGAGGAGTTCTGCAACAAGATAGGCATCATCGAGCGTGGTGAGATGATCGTGGCGGGCGATGTCAATAGCATTGCGCGCACGGTGCGCGGTCACCAGACCATCGACATCGGCGTGGTCGACGAGGTGGAGCGCGCCATGGCGATACTCGCCGGCATGACCGACTGCGTGCGCGAGCTGGAGGTGACCAAGCGCGCCCGCCCCGCGGACACGACCGAAGGCTCCTCGGAGGCAGCCGAGGTTCCACAAGAGGAGCGGACGCTCCGGCGAAACGATGTCGCGACGGGCGGCACGATTCAGATCGGCTATACTGGCGCGATCGATGAGGAGTACCGCGTGCTGAGGATGCTCGTAGAGGCCGGCGTCAAGGTCCGCTCGTTCTCAACCCGGGAGACCAATCTGGAGGACGTCTTTATGCGTGTTACGAAGGGACAGGTGGCTTGATGACTCGAGCCCTGCCAGCGAGGCGCAAATGTCCCTGATTACCCGGATGCTCCCGGACAATCCCGTTCTGACGAAGGAGCTGCGGGCTCGCATGCGAGGCGCGCGCGCCTACTGGATCCTGTTCGGCTACCTCGGTTTTCTTGCGGCGGTGCTGCTGGTGCAGTACGCTGGCTTCTCTGGCCAGGAGCACGCTCTTGGTGTGGGAGGATCGCGGGCCGCACAGCTCGGAAACGAGATCGAGGTCTATATCCTGGTGGCGCAGCTCTTCCTGACCCTGTTCATAACGCCTGCGATCACCAGTGGCTCCATCACAGTTGAGCGCGAGCAGCAGACTCTCGACATGCTCACGCTCACTCCGATTTCGCGGGCCAGGATCGTTGCAGGCAAGCTGGGCGCGGCGGTCGCCTTTACCGGGCTTCTGATAATCTCATCGCTTCCCCTGATTTCAATCTGCTTTCTTCTCGGCGGTGTCGATCCCGCGGAGCTCGTGGCCGCCTACGTGGGCCTTCTCTGCGGCAGTGTGGCGGTGGGCTCCCTGGGCCTGGTCAACTCTTCAAGAGCCAAAAGCACTACGCACGCGGTCTCCACAACCTATGCGGAGCTTGTAGCCCTCGCCATCTGCTCCCTTGCACTCTCCACAGGCTGGTCCACCGGGCTAACGCCACTCACGTCGGCAGTTGCTGCAGTGCGCGCGACATGGGCGACCCAGTCTCTCTTTGGATGGTCTCCCTTTGTCGGCCTCGGCGCGGACATCGCGCTGCTCCTATTTGCATGGTTCTGCGCCGCCGTGGCCATGGCCCGCCTCGAAATCGCGCCAGAGCGACGCGCTCTGGTGGTGCGGAGCGTGGCTGCCACGGTTATCGCCGTCGAGCTCATTACCATCAATGTTGCCTGGACCGGCGTGTGGTTCGGCGCGACAGCCGGCGCCACTCAGGTGGCGCTCTCCTCGCCAACCAACTCACTCATGCTGCTGGCACTGCTTGCACTGGTCATCGGGCCCTTCCTGGCAGCGGGCCCCTCAGGCGGCAGCCCGAAAAACCCGCGACGCGGACTGGCGTATGGCTTTACACCGGCCGGTTTCCGCGAGGGCGCTCCCTCTTCAGCTCTTCCTTTCGGGCTGCTGCTGGTGCTCCTCATGCTCGTCTGTTACGCGACTCCTCTGGTACTCAGGGGTCATGGGAGCCTTCTGCTTCACGCAAGCTCCAGCAGCCCCGGCAGCTCCTCAGGCGGCGAGCTTCCTGCGGCAGCGCTCCTGCTGTTCGCGTATACGGCTGGCTGCTGCCTGCTCGGCTTGCTCCTATCGCGGAAGCTCGTGAATTACCCGACGCTTGGACAGACGATTCTGGCCGGCGTAATGTTTGTTGCCGTCACCGGCGGCTCGCTGGCCGAATCGACCAGTTCACTGTCGGCAAATCTGGCCTACCTCAATCCGGTCTACGGAATGGGCAGCATCTGCTCGCCGCAATCCGTCGGTGGAACTGGACTCCTGTTTCGCGCGATTCCACCGTGGGAGGTTACGGCCGCAATCTGGGCCATGATCGGCGCGATTTCGCTGCTCGCCCTTATTTGGGAGGATCGACGGAGCGCAGAGTCGAGCCGCCGTGTCGGGGATAACGGATGAACAGCACTCACCCCGACCTCGCACGGGTGCTCCGAACAGCATCCATTCGAGTCCGCCTCGCGCGCGCCATCCGGGGAGGATTTGTCGCACTTGTCGCCGCCGCAGCCATTGGACTGCTGCTGACCCTCGCGCTACACCTGCGCCTCATAGAGGAGCTGCCTCCCCGCAAACTCTGGTTGGGGCTCCTGGCCTCCCTGATCGCGGGCGCGCTCGCGGGCGCGCTGCGAGCGGTATCCGCACGACAGGCGGCGCGCCTCCTCGATCTGCGGCTCGGCCTGCAGGATCGGCTCACCTCGGCTCTGGAGCTCGCCGACGGTCCAGGATCCGGGGCGGAGGCGTTCCGAACGGCTCAGAGCGCGGACGCTTCGCGGTCGGCCGCCGCCGCCGACCTGCGTGCCGCGCAGCCGCTGAGGCTGCCACGCTGCGGGTGGATAGGCATCGCCGGTACGCTGCTTCTCTTCGGCCTCTCGTTCGTGCCTACGCTGCCGGTATTCTGGTCTGCTCAGCAGCGCCAGGAGGCCGCGGAGGTGAAGCGGATCGGCGCAGAGATCGTGAAGCTCGCAGAGGATACACAGAAGAGCTCCAATCAGCAGAAGCTAGCGGAGTCGGCGAAGGCTGCTGCGGAGGCAAAGCAGATTGGCGAAGCGATGCGCCGGGGCCGCGTGAGCAAGCAGGAGGCCCTCGTCTCGCTCGACAAGCTCACTCGCAGGATGGCGGAGGCGCAGAAGCGACTCGCGGAGCAGGACGCGAAAGCGCCAGCGCGCTCCGCCGACCAGCTGAAGCAGTCGATCGATCGTATTGAAAAGGAGATCGCAAAGCAAAACGCCGAGAAGCAGGCCGCAGCCCCGAAATCCGGACAGAAGCCCCCTACTGGCGGAAAGCCGGGAGAGGCGGGCGGGCAGAAGCCGGGCGACCACTCCGCAGCGATGAAGCCGGCGGAGGAAGCTATGAAACAGGCGGCAGACGCTCTCTCGAACCATGATGCCGCACAGATGAAGGAGGCCATGGAGGAGCTGAACCGTCAGATGCAGTCCGGCCGGCTCAAGGATGGTGAGAAGCAGGAACTCGCCCAGCAGATGAAGCAAATGGCCCAATCGCTCGCGGCGAGCGGGCAGCAGAGCGCATCGGCCCAGATGCAGCAGATCTCCGACGCCATGCAGGCATCCATGGATCCGAAGGCGATGGAGCGGGCGGCACAGCTAATGAAGCAGATCAGCAAGCAGATGGCGGCGTCCACTCCCGGCAAAGGTGCGCTCGATTCGAAGCAGCTCGGCGCGCTCTCGTCGGCGCTTAAGGCCGGTCGCCTCTCCCTGGGCCTTCACGGAGCATTCGGCTTCAATCCCAATGCCACCGAACCAGGCAAGGGCTTTGGCGCAAAGGGCCACCGGACGAATGCGATGAAGGATCCTGGCGCGACCTCCCCACGCCTCCTGGCGGAAGCGACCCCAACTCCAGGCCGGGGCATGGGAAAGAGCGGCGCGGCCCAGGAGCTAGCGAAGTACCTGAGCCAGAGTGGAGGCTCGCCGGGAAAACTTCCCAACGCGAAGATTACCGGCACTGCCACTCGAAACGGCCAGGAGCTCCAGATGGCCTTTCGTGGCTCGCCCGGGGCGAGCCAGAGCAGCGCCCCCTACTATCAGGTATACCAGACGAGCAAGAAGCAGGCTGAGTCGACCCTGAACAAGGAAAACATCCCGGCCGCCTATAAAGAGCAGGTGCGCGAGTACTTCGAACAGATTCATCCTTAGACCGTCAGAGCTGTCCGACCGTGACAGGGAGCCGTATGAGCGATATTGAGAGAGTGACAGCTAACTTCCGAGC
>JBBRJW010000416.1:0-3993 GCA_038218705.1 Chthonomonadales bacterium
CTGTTCAGTCGTCATGGCAGGTCTCGGCTCCTGTTTCGATTGCGGCTCAGCGCAGCCCCGGGGCGTACGCAGGTTGATTATGATGTCGCGGCGCGGCGCTTATGACGTGGGGATCATGACATTACACGTGCAGCACTGTCAAGGGCCTGCGAATCCGATGCGGGAGCGGGCGATGGCGCGATCGGGCCTGAGCCGCCGCGTGGGGTAGGCCCGGGTGAGCGGAGAGTTCATGGGTGGCGCAAAGCGAACGGTAGACCCGAGACCACGGGGCGGTTGAATAGGGGATTGCGGCCCGCCTGCCTGCTAATTGAACTTCCTGTGCAGACAGGCGTAGAATTTCTTAGACCGCGGCCGAAGAATTCCCGGAAATGATCGGGTATATCTCGAACAGGCCGCCAACTTGCTCGGTATGAAATCTTCGGCTATCTTCCGGGCCGTCCAATCTGGACGGCTAACCGCCTGTCTCATCATTGGCAAGCGCGTTCCAGAGCGGGCGGATGTCGAGCCGTTTCGCCCGCGTGCTTACCGAAGCCGGCCAGGCACTGCACTGCCATATAATAGCTTCAAGATTGCCTTGCCAACTGACGGAGGGCCTCATTATGGATGGGACCGAAACATCCACCAACTTGCACGATATGTCCTCGCCATCGCCATCCTTGCTGGAAACGGTTTCAGTTTCGCAAGGCGCCCTCGGGGATGGCATCCTCCTCAACGTCATTCCGCTCCCGGGCTGGATACTGCACCCGCAGACCTACGCCTTCCTGGCCGTAAATCAGGCAGCGGTTGCGCACTACGGCTACACCGAAGCGGAGTTCCTAGCGATGACTATCCGTGACGTCTGCGTCCCGGATGATATGGCGGCTTTTGTCGAGCAGCTTTCCTACTCTGCGTTCCTGCCTACCAGTCGCGATGCGCTGCGCCACCGTAAGAAGGACGGAGCGGTTATCTATATGGAGCCGGCCCGCCAGGAGATCGAGTTCTGCGGCAGTCGCGCTGTCCTAACACTCCTCAACGACGTCACCGAGCGCATCGAAGCGGACGAAGCGCTACGCGCGAATCAGGAGCTTCTCCGTACCACTCTGCGCAGCATCGGGGACGCGGTCATCACCACCGATACGCAGGCGCGGGTCACCATGATGAACGCAGTGGCAGAGCGCCTGACAGGCTGGACGGAGGCCGAAGCAAAAGGGAGGAGCATCGGGCAGGTATTTCGCATTGTCAACGAGACGACCCGCTCCGTCGTGGGAAACCCGCTCCAGCGCGTCCTTTCCGAGCAGATCACGGTGGGCCTTGCCAACCATACGGTTCTCTTGTCCAGAGGGGGAACGGAGTACTACATCGACGACAGAGGCGCGCCCATCCAGGATCAGAACGGCGCCCTCTACGGGGCAGCCCTCGTTTTTCGCGACATCACGGAGGGCCGGAGGCAGGAGCGTGCTCTGGAGGAGAGCGCGGCACGGACCCGCCGGATTGTACAAACGAGCCTGGATGCAGTTGTGGAGATCGATAGCGCAAGCTGCATTATCGGCTGGAACCAGCAGGCGGAGACCATTTTCGGCTGGACGCATGAGGAAGCGATCGGGAAGCGCGTTACGGATACCATTATCCCTGTTCGGTACCGGGAGTCCCATAATCAGGGAATGGAGCACTTTGCCAGAACGGGGGAGGGGCCAGCTCTCAATCGAAGATTTGAGATTAGCGCGTGTCGACGTAACGGGGAAGAGTTTGCCGTCGAATTCGCCATTACCCCGATCCAAACGGCGCAGGGCACGACGTTCAGCGCCTTCATCCGAGATATCAGCGAGCGCAAGCAGGCGGAAGATCGGCTGCGAAGCAGCGAGCTGCAGCTCCGCGCCATCCTGGATATTATGCCTTCGGTCGTTTACCTCAAGGACCTGCAGGGACGTTATCTGCTCGTCAACCGCGCTTTTGAACTCCTCAGTGGATGCAGTCTGACCGAAGCCCAGGGCAAGACCGATTTCGAGATATTCCCGCATGAACTCTGCGAAGCCATCGTCGCCGACGACCGGCACGTGCTCCAGACGGGACAGCCTCTTCAGATCGAAGAGCGGGGCCCCTATGTGAATCGGGCGTTTACCTTTCTCTCGACCAGGTTCCCGCTTCGTGACGCGGACGGCCACATCTATGCGCTCTGCTGTATCTCTACCGACATTACTGAGAGCAAGCAGGAAGCCCTGACACAACGCTTTCTCACCGAAGCTGCGGAAGTGCTCGCCTCCTCGCTCGACTATGAACAGACTCTGCAGAGGGTGGCGGACCTCGCCGTGCCCCACATCGCCGATTGGTGCGGGGTCGATATGGTGGAAGAGGATGATACCATCCGCCAGTTAGCGGTGGCGCATATAGATCCGGAAAAGGTGAAGTGGGGCCATGAGCTGAGAAGGCTCTATCCACCGGATCCCAACGAAGCGCAGGGTCTTTCCAATGTGCTTCGTACCGGACAGCCCGAGATCTACCCCGACATACCGGATGCCCTCCTGGTGGCGTCCGCCCGCGACGCGCGGCACCTGGAGCTGATACGCGTTCTGGGCCCGCGTTCCGTAATGATGGTTCCCATCCTGGCGCGTGAGCGCGTCTTAGGAGCCATCACCTTTGTCACCACCCACGAATCCGGCAAGAACTATACGGACGATGACCTCCTCGTGGCGCAGGGACTGGCGACACGCGCAGCTCTTGCGATTGAGAATGCCCGCCTGTACCGGGCGGCCCAGGAGGAACTGGCGCAGCGAAGACAGCTGCAGGAGGAGCTTGAATGGAGTGAAGCGCGGTTCCGTTTTGCGCTTGCCAACTCCGGAATCACCGTTTACATGCAGGACCGAGATCTGCGATATACCTGGGTCTATAGCGGTGAAGCGAACGGGGAGCTGGCACGGATCTGCGGCAAAACGGATGATGAGTTTCTCGAATCCGAGGATGCCGCCCGGCTTGCAGAGATTAAGCGCCGGGTGCTGCAGTCTGGAGTGGAGGAGCGGCATATTGCCCGAGCGACCTATAGGGGACGAGAACCTGGCTACTATGACACGCTCTTTGCGCCACTGCGTGATGGCGACGGAAACGTTGTCGGCGTTACGGGCACCGTCACGGATGTTACAGAGCGCAAGAAGGCTCAGGACGCCCTTGTACAGCACCAGGCAGAGATCGAGGCGCTTAACGTGCGCTTACAGCGCTCGATGAGCGAAACTCATCACCGGGTTAAGAACAATCTTCAGGTCGTTTCAGCGCTCCTGGATATGCAGGAGATGCAGCACGAGGAGGTCGTTCCCATCTCCGAAATCGTTCGCCTGCGCCAGCATGTCAGGTCGCTCTCTACCATTCACGATCTCCTGACCTTCCAGGCGAAGAAGGACGCCGAGGTCTATGATCTCTCCGTCAAGACGGCGATCGAGAATCTGGTGCCGATGCTGCAGGCCATGGTTGCCGGACGCACCATCGCGGTTTCGGTCGAAGACCTGCGGATGCCAGTACGCCAGAGCACGACCCTGACCGTCCTGGTTAACGAGCTTGTATCCAATGCTCTCAAGCATGGGGAGGGGCGAATCGACCTCGCTTTCTTCACCCGCAATGGGAACGCTGTACTGGAAGTTCATGATGAAGGCCCGGGTTTTCCGGAAACCTTTGATCCCGTTACCTGGGACAATACGGGGCTGGAGTTGGTGCAGACCCTGGCGCGGCTGGATCTGCAGGGCAAGACTCGCTTTGAGAACCGCAGAGGCGGTGGCGCCTGGGCAGTCGTTGAGTTTCCGATTCCAAGCACATCCCGAACAGCAGGGGAACAGTAGAAACTATGGTGAGTACGGAAGCAGCGACGCCAGCCGATTACCTTGCAGGTAAGCGCGTTCTCAGCGTGGAGGACGAGGGCATCACGCAGCTGCAGCTATCCAGGATCATGAGGGCGTCCGGCATGGAGCAGGTGGGGCATGCAACGAATGGACCTCGAGCCGTTGCCCTCGCCCTTGAAGCCCGGCCCGACAT
>JBBRJW010000417.1:0-3979 GCA_038218705.1 Chthonomonadales bacterium
GGATCCGTTGTCCGGGTGCTTCGCACGGCTTGTTGCCTCGCCGCGCTTCCCCGTAGAGTACTGGCGGTGGAACGCCAGGTCACGTCCCTGAAGGAATTTCAGGTCGTGACAATCATCTGTGCGACTTCGTGTCGCACGCCCTGCGCATCGAAGGTGTAGAAGACGCTCCCGCCTCCTGTGCCCATGGTATGGCGCGCCAGCAGGCCGTTCGCGCCGAAGGTATTGACCGCCGTCACCGCGCCGGTGGCGTCGAGCTCGCATACCGGCTCGTCGCCGTCGTAGAGGGTGTAGGTGCGCCCGGCCGCAGTCTGCTTCCACGCCCGCAGGCCGTCGGCGTTGTAGCCCGCCTGCATCACGCTGCCGAAGGCCGTCAGCTTGTTGTTGGCGTCCCATGTGACCGTCTGGCAGTTAAGCGCAGACGGGATCGTAGGCACTGGCGGCGTCTCACCTCGCTAATCATGGGCCACCAGCTCCCTGACGTGGTGGGCAACGCAGTTCGGGCGGAACGTCCGGCCAGAGCACGTAGCGCGCCCCCCTCGCCGCCTGTAGCCACCGACCGGTGTGGACCGCAATTGAGAGCCGGAAACTCCAGAGCTTTCGAAGCGAGCGACGGAGGTAGCGCGGCTTCCAGGGAGCGCCCGCTTGCCTGGCGGCATCCAGCCGCATGATGGCGTGATCCATGGCGATCAGAGCCACGTCCGGGCGATTCCATGGATTGATTAGCTCCTGCAGGCCGCGCGCGATACGAAGCATATTTGTCACTTCGTCATGGCACATCCGAGTCACTTCATCCGGGCGGCCAGCCCATCCATATATCAGCCCACGCGCTCCCATCAGCCAGGGTGACGCGTTCTCCTCCGAACAACATTTCTCGATCTGCACGACAGCTTCCGGATGCCTGCCTGCCATGCTTAGCGCAACCGCAAGCGCGCCCTCTGCGCCATCGTAAGGCGGATCGCACTCAAGGGAGTGCCGAAAAGCAGCCACTGCAGCATCATATTCATGTTGGAAGAGAAGCCTGGATGCGTGGGCGTAGGCGTAAACCGGATTCAGAGGATCAAGCGCTAACGCCTCGGCGCCTAACGAGAAAGCCACCTTATCGTTCGCGCATCGATCCTCGGCGTCCGACCAACGGTACAACAACTCAGGGTCGCGGCCAAAGTCCCGGACCATTCTGCCGTACACCCCAGAGGCGAGCCGGCAGTGGCCACTGTTGAGGAGGCAATCGCCCAGCGCTAAGCGGGTGTCTCGCGTGGGGTCTTCCCGCGCCGCCCGGTAGGCGTGCAGCACATCGCGAAAAGTGGGCCTGTTGCCTTTAACGGAATTGGACCCACCATATCCTCCTGCTGGTTTGTCTTCCATGGGTGTACCCCCTTTACAGACCACGGCTGCAACGCAATGGGTAAGCCAACATTACGAACACTTGTCCCGGTCGAGGCTTGCCTGTATCTCGAAACTGGTCGCTGTAGAGCAGGACGTCGGCGAGCTTGACAAAGATCGTTCTGACGATGACATCAGTCACGATGGACCCCTGCGGCGCCGCCTAGAATTACTGAATTGGGACCTTATCGATCGCTATCTTTCTCAACTGGAAGAGATACACCCTCACCGCACCTACCGTCCGCGAATGGTACATGCGTGGAAGGTACACCGCGGTTATGGTTTTGAACAGCCGGTATTACGGCTTCAACACTTCGATGGCAGCCAGCCCGACCATTTCGACGTCAACCTCGACTATGCCGCAGCTCCAACGAACACGGGAAAGTGTCACCGTTAGTCTGCATCCGCCAGTGCCGGGCCTAATCGTCAGCCAAATGGCAGCGACCGGCCCGGATGCGCACACATAATAGACGCAAGGCGAGCAAATGGCTCCTTTGCAGCCCGACACACTTGGATTGTGTCCGATCATTCCTCTCGTAGATTATGTACTCGCGTGGATGGCACGGTTCCGCGTTCGCTCATCAGAGTGCAACGACAACACCCCGGATTACGAATAAAATGATCCCTCCCACAATAATCATCCCCCCAGTGATTGCGGCCTCCTCCTGGGTCGGCGGGCGCAAGTACGGGCCGCTCCAACACGTCGGGGGAATCGGATCAGGGCTCCACCAACCAGATAGAGGACGAGCTAACCTGGGCTTATCCTGACCGGCGACCGGCGCGTCGATTTGAATCCTTCCGTTGCGTAGCCGGCGAGCACCTGTGTTACGCATCAGCCCGTCGGCATTGGGATCATCGCAGTGTCCGCCACCACTTCCACCTCCCCCGCCGCCACGGAAACGCGTCCACCAGTCCCAGACCCGCTCGACGAGTCCACGCCCGTCATGAGGATCAGGACCTTCCGGACCAAGATGGATGACGGTCTGAGTGCCGGCGGGGTCCATAGCGTTGACTGGATTGCCGCCTGCGTACCCGTAGAGCCCACAACCTCCCGCGTACCCCGCAGGATCGCGGTTCAGGAAGCGGCCGCTCGCCGGGTTGTAGTAGCGCTGGCCCAGCAAGAGCAGCCCGGTCTCCGCGTCCGCCGCTCCGGCTACCGGGCAGGAGCCTGTCTCAGCGCCGCCAAGCGTTCGCTGGCTTCTACGTTAGTTGGGTCCTCTGCAAGCGCTGCTTTCAGCTCACGTTCTGCTTCTGCCGGACGGAACTGCTCCTCCGCCAGGCGTCCCAGCGTCATGTGGACGAGCGACCTATCGTAGGCCGATTTTGCCGTATTCGATGCGCGTCGAAGCTGTATGGTGGCGTCGTCGTACTTTCCCTCATACTCACTCAGGCAGCCGAGGAAGTAAGGTGCCTGAAACTGTTGAGGATCAAGCTTCAGGCTGTTCTCAAACTCCGCGCGTGCGGTAGCGTTATCGCCCCGGTCGATAGCCATGTCGGCGCGTGCCCGCGCAAACAGAGCCAGCCGATCGGGTGTGGTTCGCACTCCCGGGTCGGGCTGCAGGAGCGGCATGGCGAGGTCGGGGTTCCCAACGGCGCGGTATGCGGCAGCCAGGTACCAGACGACCACGGCCGGCGTCCGGCCCCTGGTGAGCTGACGAGCCTTCTCCATCTCGGGAATAGCTTGCGCATAATTACCTTTTTGGTAGTAGGCCATGCCGAGGGTAAAGTGGATCTTGCCACTCCCAGGCCACTTCTTAACAGCGGCCTGCGCGCGCTTCATATCGTATTGCATCGGGGGCAGCGGCGGATGGTACGGGTCGCGAATCGGCGGACGCTTCCCTGTCGATACCGGTGCCCCCTTCTCCGCTGGCCTCAGCAGCTGGTACCTACCCAGTGCCAGTAGGGACACAAGGACGAGCACGATGCCGTATCGTCGTGAAGCAGACATTGGCTCCCCCTCCGTGCCAGCGTTTCGGCACCCTGATACATCGCGGCATCACTGTGGTTCCGGCGCAAACGGGTCGCGGCTCCAGGAAGGCTCGCCGGTCTTCCAGCCCGGGTCGCACCTGCGCGGGGTATCGTCTGCCCTTAGGTGAATGGCCGTGTCGCCGGGCTTATCCCGCATGTGATGGAAGTAATCGCGCTTCCTATAGCCCTCGCGCACGTGCTCTATGGCGTCGAATCCTTCGTAAAGGATGCAGCCGACTCCGAGCCCTCCGCCTGCGATGGCCTTTGCGGGATGCTCGGTAGCCCATTCGCCGATGGCACCCCATCTCTGTGCGACCCACCCGCCCAGGTCAATGGCCCACTGAGGCCACCTTCCGCTAGGGGCGACGACGTTGACGGGATTGCCGGCTGTATACCCGTAGAGGTTTATCCCGCCCTCATATCCGCTCGGGTCTCGGTTCAGGAACCGGCCGCTCGCCGGGTCATAATACCGCTGACCCAGCAGTAGCAGCCCGGTCTCCGCGTCCGCCCGGTAGCCCCACTGCGCGCCATAGCCCGCGTATGGGTCCGCCGGGGCCGCGTTGGCCGTCAGGCTGGTGCCGAAGGCATCGAAGCCGTGCGCGCTGAGCACGTTGCCGGCCCCGTCCAGCCT